>NZ_CP085876.1:5890000-6130000 GCF_013284245.2 Brevibacillus sp. DP1.3A
TTTTAGCTTTGTCGCCGAGACCTACGAATTCAAGCGCCTCTTCCGTCCGTTCCCGAAGCAGTGATCCACGCAGTCCGTACAAGCCAGCAAAAAACCTCACGTTTTCATAGGCAGTCATATCCTCGTAGATGGCGATATCTTGTGGTACGATACCGATGTTCATTTTGGCGAATTTGCTGTGCTTCTCAATGTTTTTTCCCAGCAGGGTAATCTCACCCTTTGTTACGCGCAACAGGGAGGCGATCATGTTGATGGTCGTGCTCTTTCCCGCTCCGTTGGCCCCCAGGAAACCAAAGATTTCTCCTTCACGTACGTTCAGAGACATATTGTCGACGGCGACGAAGTCACCGAATTTTTTCGTTAACTGACGAATTTCCAATACATGACTCACGTAACTCACTCCCTTCGTGGTTATGTCTGCATTGTAATAAAAAAGGATGCCCCTATGTCAGTGCATAAGTTCATCCCTCGGCACATGAGAATTCTCATGTTGTTGCTCATGATCTTTTTCATTCGTTGCGATAAGGCAGCAGTGTGGTCACGCTAAAGCCTCGCGTACCGTCTACAATCACTGTTCCACCAGCAGATGCAGCTCTCTCCTCCATCCCGAGAATGCCAAGCCCTTTTACAACCTTTTCTGCGCCGGCCCCATTGTCTGTGACCACTGCTTTTATGAATGTATTCAGCACCCGTACCTCTAGGGAAATCACTGTCGCCTTTGCATATTTGAGTGCATTCGTGACCGCTTCCGTCGCATTTTGCTGAATGATTTTCCACTGAATCGGTGAGATGACGTCAATGTCTCCGTCAAAAGTAAGCGTGGCTATCACTGTCTCTCTCGCAGACAGCTCATCGACAAACAACCGGAGTCGATTGATTCCCAGCTCCTCCGGCCGAGGCTTCACATCCTTGAGTGTCACTCTGATTCGCTCCAGCCCTTCCTTCGATATCGTGATCGCATTGCGGAGCAGCTCGGATGCCTTGTCCTGATCAGTCGCCATCAGCAGTCGTGACGCTTCCATTTGTATCAGCGCACCTGCAACTGCATGCCCCACATCGTCGTGAATTTGTTGGGAGAGGCGATTGCGCTCCTCCAGTTGAATCGTGTAAGTCGACTGGCGGAAGTATTCACTGCTTTCGTTTAAGGAGCGGGTCAAGCTTTGTAAATCCTCTTGCATCTTCTCCCGTTCAGCTTCTAACCTGCCGAGCTTGTCAGTTAGCCTGCTACCACTCCTATACAGCAAAAAGCTAAGAAAGGTCGTTAATAAATACAAGGGCACCCATTCAGGTGGCACTATGAACAAAGGCAACAACATACAGAGAAATACGACCACCCGGTGCTTACCTGCCAAAAAAGCTAGCTCTAAAACGTTGATTGGCAAGAGCAGCATAAACAACGGATCCAGTACGAATTCACTCGCCAACACAAACATGATGGATAGCCAAACAAACCATTGCTTATGATTCATCTGTTTCAAAATGAGAATAGTAAGATTGATAGCCAGATACAACAAGTACACGAGAATTTGCCACGGGTCAACTTCAGAAGTGGGACGAGCAAGAAAAGAAGTCACGATGATAAAACCAAGCACCGCTGTCTTATTCGCCATTGTCCATAACGCCATCGGTTGTGACCTCCTTTCAATCAGACATGTTCGTTTCGCCCGTCAAATAATAGATGGCGATCTGCGTACGATGTTCAAGTGCTGTTTTATTCAAGATGGAAGTAATGTAATTCGCAACTGTCCCCTCGGAAATATACAGCTTCTTTGCGATTTCTTTGTTCGATAGCCCTTTGGCGATCTGCTTCATGACATCGAGCTCCCGTTCCGTAAATAAGCTTTGATCGATTTTACTTTTGGTAGGGATGGCTGCTTTCGCTTTGGAAGGAGCGGTAGCGGACACGGTATCCGTCGCGTTCTTCCCTGTATTCAGGTTCATTTTGATCTTATCCAGGACGACATCCTGCAGCACATGATGGTTGTTATAGACACTCTTGATGGCATCTCGAATGCGGTTGGGATCATTGTTTTTCAATAAATAGCCGCGTGCCCCCGCTTGAATGGCTTCGAGGACAAATTCGTCATCGTCGAATGTGGTCAAAATGAGCGGTTTGACCGTAGTCTCGGCAGTCAGCACACGAGTCGCTTCCACTCCGTTCATGTTCGGCATCCGAACGTCCAAAAGCGCGACGTCTACCTCGTTCTGTTTGCAAAACGTCACCGCCTCGACCCCATCCTCCACACTCCCCACTACTTCAAACTCCTCGAAGCTCGTCAGGATGATTTTCATGCCTTCCCGTATAAACGAATTGTCGTCTGCGATCAACACTTTGATTTTCAAAGAAGCTTGCCTCCTGTCGAACAAACCCTCGACCGCATAATGAGCGGACGTATATATTTTTCCCAATATTACCACTGTCCTGCTTTGCTTCACAATTGTAGAATCTCACCCCGAATTGTTCTCACTTTCACATCACACATGGAAAAATTAACACTTCGAAAATATATAGACACGAATCCACTGTGTCAGTATGATAAATAACCTAAGCCCTCGTAACCAATATACGGGGCCAATTTTTTGAATGGAATACTCTATGGAGGGGAATTTGTGGAAACAGCACAACTAAATAAAACGGCTTGGAACACTGGGGCATATCAAGCGTGGCTGAAACGCTTTGGAACACCTGTTGAGGCAGCGGTCAAAATTAAAGAAGACCCTCAAAAGCGAATCGGTAAAGTATATGAGCACATGGGGGATATTCGCGGCAAGAAGATTATCAATTTACTCGGTTCAAATGGAAACAAAGCCATTGCACTCGCCTTGCTAGGTGCCGACGTGACCATCGCCGATTTCTCTTATGAGAATGAGCAGTACGCCAAGGAACTGGCTGCAGCTGCCGAAGTTGACCTGACTTACATCGTTTCGGATGTATTGCAGCTACCTCCAGATGCATTGTCTGGTGAGTATGATCTCGTTTTTATGGAATTCGGTATTCTTCATTACTTTTTGGACTTAACCGAATTATTCCAGGTGGTCAACTCGCTCCTGCGAAAAGGCGGCGTGCTCGTCCTCCAAGATTTCCATCCGGTATCCACAAAACTCATCTCCTCCCGCGGAACGACTGCTACTATCCGCAAACATAAAGTAACAGGCGATTATTTCGACACCTCGCTTGAGGAAAAGGACATTGCTTTCTCCAAATTCCTTTCGAACGGGATGAATGACACTGAATCAAAAGTAATGTTACGCAATTGGACCTTAGGGGAAATCGTTACGGCCATTGCAAGCAAAGGGCTGTGCCTAAAAATGCTGGAAGAGCTCCCGAATCTTTCCTCGGAAGTTTTTGATAAAGGAATCCCGAAAACCTTCACGATTATCGCCGAGAAATTATAACGAATGTTTGCCATCATCTTACTAAATTCCTAATACCGAACAGAGGAGATTTTCCCTCCTCTTTTTCTTTCACGCACTTATAGACTGACGGTCAGTCGTATGGTAATCTGTATCCAACCACTTACTGACAATCGAAGGAGGCGCCGATGAAAAGAATCGTGAAAGACCCCACAACACGGCGAGCAGAAATATTGGAAGCTGCCGGGGAGCTATTTCGAAATCAGGGTTATGTCCATACAACAGTGGATGCGATCATTCAAAAGGTAGGCGTAGCGAAAGGAACCTTTTATTACTACTTCAAATCGAAGGAAGAGATCCTTGAAGCATTTGTCCAGTCCATGGTCGATACACTTTGCGAAGAATACAAAAAAATCGCAGATGACGCTACCTTACCTGTCATGGAGAAGGTTCGCCAGATGCTGCGCAGCCAAAGCCACCCCATCGACAAGCAAGCAGAATGGATGGAAAGCTTGCATCGCCCTGAAAACAGAGAGCTTCACGAGCGTCTGAACATCGCCATTATCTTGAAAATTGCCCCTGCCCTTGCACAAGTCATTGAACAAGGAAATCAAGAAGGCGTTTTTCATGTGGAGAATGCCTTGGAGACCGTTCAGTTTCTCCTCGCTGGCTCACAATTTTTGTTGGAATCAGGCATTTTTCATTGGGAGCAAGAGGAGCAGACAAAACGATTACAAGCCATGCAGGTGATTATTGAAAGGTCACTAGGAGCTGCGCCGGGGTCCTTCTCGTTTCTATAATGGATGAAAAGGAGAAAAGACAATGATCGCTCATGATAAAGCCTTTCGCAGATTCCTGATCATTTGGTCAGGACAGCTGTTTTCAGCTATCGGAAGTGGACTTACCGCTTTTGCCTTGGGTGTATTTGTTTTTCAACAGACCCAATCTACCATGAGCTATTCGTTAATCATTCTCTATTCTTTTCTCCCCTCCTTCCTTTTACTTCCCTTTAGCGGGGTGCTGGCAGACAGATTTGACCGCAAAAAAATGATGATCATTGGCGATCTCGGTTCCATAGCTGGTATCTTGTTCATCTCGCTTGTCATGCTGTTCGGCCGTATGGAATTATGGCACATCTATTTGGGGGTCGGCATCAGCTCGATCTCTGCCGCTATTCTAAACCCAGCCTTTAAAGCAGCCGTCTCCAATCTGGTTTCGGAAGAGATGTACTCACAGGCAAGCGGGCTCATCCAACTGGCAAGTTCAGCTCAATATCTTATTTCTCCACTCGTTGCAGGATTTCTACTCAGTGCATTTGATATCCAGCTCGTCTTACTCATCGATATGATGACCTTCCTTCTAGCCGTCGGCGCCGTGCTGATGATTATGAAACACGATGCCACTCCCCAGAGACAGGAAAGACAAAGCTTTTTTCGCGAAATGTCTGAAGCCTTCCGCTATCTCCTTTCAAAGAAAGGGGTTTTCTCGTTAGTTCTGTTAATGTCTGTTGTGTGCTTTTACATCGGGCTGCTGCAATCGCTTTTTGGGCCAATGATGCTGACATTAACTGATTCCAAGACGCTCGGTATTGCCCTCTCTACATCTGCATCGGGCATGCTCGTCAGCAGCCTTTTGATCGGACTCTTCGGGATGGGAAAGAGCAAGGTGTTTATGCTGTCCTTCTCTCTCGTAGTTGCTGGCTTATTTTATGCCCTGATGGGTGTGTTCACCTCCGTTTGGCTGATTATGGTTTTTGGCTTCCTCTTTTTTATCACGCTTCCCTTTGTGAACACGAGCCTTGAGGTTCTCATCCGAACGAACGTCGAGAATGAACGGCAAGGCAGAGTATGGTCAATGATCACGGCTATTTCGCAAATCGGGTTCGTACTGGCATTTGGATCGGCAGGATTTTTAGCGGATCATGTATTTAACCCGCTTTTTTATCCAGATCAATTGCTTGGGCAAACTGTCGGGCAGATCATCGGAACGGGGCCTGGCAGAGGAATTGGCTTTCTGTTTGTTCTCTCTGGCGTACTTGTGGCGCTACTGGGAATCGTAATCGGACGTGTAAGGAAGATACGGGATTTGGAAGGAATGACAGTGAAAGGTTTCTATTCGTACAAATAAAAATATTTTCTCAAAACCTATGCAACATATTCATATTTTCCTCCGTCTGGAATGTCGAGTTCATGAGACTTACACCTAGAAGGAGGAAGATTCAAATGAAAAAAGCGATATCTACTTCGTTGGTTGCTATTCTACTCGCAACAAGTGTACCTGCTGCTCTGGCGGCTGACCTGGAGAGCAAAGGAAATGGGAACGGCAAGCCCGAAGTAAAGGCAGAAGCAAAAGATAAATCGAAAGAAACTTCTGTCAAAGAATCTGATACCGATACTGATAGCGACGATGAGGACTCAACCGAAGCAAGCACAGAAACCAACATCAAAGACGTAAAATTGAAAAAACAGCTGATCGAGCTTCGCCAAGAGCTCAAGCATGCTGCTGAAATCACAGAAGATCAAAAAGCGAAATACGAGCAGCTGGTAGCTGAACTGGAAAAAACCACTGACAAACAGGGAGCTTTGGACGTACAGCTTGAGCTTCTTCAGCGCACGTACCAAAAAGGAGATTACACACCATTCAAAAAGCTTGGAGAACTCCTTGAGGATACTGGCTCTACAGAAGTGAAAGCATTCGTAGATGGAAATCAGGTAAAAGCGGATGTGGCACCGTTTGTACAAGGTGGAAGAGCTTTGGTGCCTGTACGTGCTATCAGCTCCGCATTGAAAGCGGAAGTAAACTGGAAGCCAGAGACTCGTACCGTCGAAATTTCGCGTGGCGAAAAATCTATCACGCTGTACCTCGATAAAAAAGAAGCAACTGTAGACGGGAAAACCATTTCTCTGGACACTGCACCTGTACTGAAAAATGGACGTGTATTCCTGCCTCTGCGCTTCATCAGTGAACAACTGAACGCGGAAGTAAAATGGCAAGAAGAAGGCAAAATCGTTATCATTGACGACATTCAAGCCTCTAACGAATCCGCCCAAGATACAGACTCCGACGATACATCTGCAAAGTAATACAGGCTACCTTGACTCATATGGCATAGAAAAAAGATAGTGGTTCTCATTAGCTCCTTTTAGCTATGAGATCCGCTATTTTTTTGTTTTTACCATCACTTTTGCCCATGACATTGTGGGAGGATAGCGGCTTTCGCCATTTTTCCGCGTCTGAAAACAAGCTTATTTCCCCTATAGTTCGTCCAGTCATGTCCAAGTGGCATTCATAAAATATTGTATGAACGCTAAGGAGGTGGATGTATGTCTTGTGGTTGTAATGATCGAGAAAAAAAACACGAGATTGAAAAAGATTGTGACACAGACATAGAAAGGGATTTCGATAGAGACTTCGACGAAGATTTTGACCGCGATCATGATCGTTGTGGTTGTCGCCGCCGCCGTCGTCGTCGTCGCTGCCGTTTTTGTTCCTTCTTCCGTCGCCGTCGTCGCCGCTGTCGTTTCTGTTTCCTCCGCTGTCGACGTCACCGCCGTTGATAGTAGTGTCCTTCTAATAATGAAGAAACGTCCGAATCATTTGACTCGGACGTTTTGCTTTTGCTATGCTCCAAACCTCTGACGGTACCCACATCTTCTGCATAATTCCTCGACAGCCTCCCTGCGAGAAAATCCATCTATCAGGTTATTCGCCCGCTCGCCATCCACAATATCAGTGAAAGAGGTCTGATTGATATTCCCTAGATTAATAACCCCTTCCCCATCGAGACAGCACGGCACAACCGTTCCATTTTCGAGAATCGCCGCCTGCGTGCGCAGTCCATGGCAAAAGCCTTTTCCATCATCCTCAGGTGCTGTTAGACTCGGCCACTGGAATTCGTAATCTTGGTTCAAATAAACGCGGTCATCGATTTTTACCCCGCTGCCCGGCATTACTTTTTCTTCAATTCGATAGTCCAGCCCAAATTCTTTCTCAATCACTTCAAGCGTCTGGCGGTTTCTACTCTTTTGAATGTTCGTGGCGTTATCCTGTGTCAAATTCCACAGACGGAAAGAAAAAATCACTTGTTGCTCCTGAGCTTCCCGAACAAATGAAAGAATCTCCCGCAAATAACCTTCGCGGTTGGTTGAGCCGATATGTCCGTCAAAGCTGTGAAGCGAGAAGTTCATTTGTCGGAGTGCAGGCTTGCCTAGCAATTTATGCCGATTTTTCGCGATCAGCGTACCATTTGTGGTGATATTGACCTTGAAGCCTTTCTCATGACTGATATCGAGCAGCTCATCGATTTTGGGATGGAGAAGCGGTTCCCCTTTGACGTGCAAATAAATGTAATCGGTGTGCGGTTTGATCTCATCCAGCCTTTTCGCAAAGTCTTCTACTTTAATAAAACTTTTACTGCGCTCCGTTGGCGGACAAAAGGTACAGGCCAGATTGCAAACGCTGGTGATTTCTATATAGACTTTCTTAAATGTTTTCAAGATGTTTTCCCCATTCCAGATGCCTATGATTGATCATACCCATCATAGTAACATAGGAGGGCTTTTACAGGTAACGGTGTATTCTGGTGAAGGAGCTATATTCATCCCCTAGCTTTTTCATAGTCCTCTTTCAGCATTCCGTAAATCTCTACATCCACGATTCCTTTGCCCGACCAAAGCGTTGCTTGTCTAAGCGTTCCTTCCTTCATGAAGCCATTCTTCAACAATACTTTCTTAGAGGTCTCATTCGGAGGCATCACTTCCGCCTGTATTCTGTTGACGCTGACATCCATGAACAAAAAGTGGAGCAATATGTTTACCGCTTCCGTCGCAATCCCTTTTCCCCAATGCGCTTCGGACAAGAAGTAGCCAATCGTCACCATGTTTACCTTTTGATGAAAGTCGAAAGCTTCGATAATGCCAAGCAAGTGATCGGGGTTATCATTGGCGAATATCCCCCATTTGATCTTGGATTTTTTCAAATAGTCTCTCTCAAAATGCCCGATCATACTTTTCACTGTCGCTTTATTATGCTTGGGGATAATCCCGCAGTATGCAAATACATGGTCATTGCTGTAGATTTCAAATACTTCATCCACATGCTGCTCTTCGATTTTCTTCAAGGTGACACGCTCTGATTTTAAATTGGGAAACTGGTTAAAAAGGACGTCAACGTTCATGATTTCAGCTCCATCTTTTGAGATTATCTAACTTCTTATTTTTTCCAACACGACTCTTTTTCCTCCTTATCCACCCAATAGAAAAAAGGTATGGAAGCTTGCCTCCATACCAGCATCAAAAAGCGAGTAGTACTAACTTCGCGTAGTACCAAAAAAACGAGGGCATGGATTACTCCAGCCCTCGTACTTATTTCTACCCAATCATCTAAATGAGCATCCCCGCAATCGCTGCGCTCAACAGATTCGCCAAGGTTGCCGCAACTACTGCACGCAAGCCCATCTCCGCAAGGTCTGATCTTCTTGACGGAGCAAAGCCGCCCAAGCCACCAATGACCATAGCCAGCGCAGCTAGATTGGCAAAGCCACAAAGGGCGAAGCTGATGATCACAACGCTTTTTTGCGACAAATTCGCAATCTCAGGTGCAAAAGCTGTGTACGCGACAAATTCGTTGAGGACAATCTTTTGCCCGATGAAAGAACCGGCTTTTAGCGCTTCCTCCCATGGAACCCCGATCATAAAGGCAATCGGTGCGAACAGGTAGCCTAAAATGTGCTCAAGCGTCAATGCTTCTATTCCCACTAACCCGCCAAGCCAGCCAATAATCGAGTTCAGCAAGAAAATCAACGAGATAAACGCGAGCAACAGCGCACCGACACCAGCCGCTACTTTTAGCCCGTCCGAAGCTCCCCGAGCAGCCGCATCGATGACGTTTCTGGACTCTGTATCTTTCATGACTTCCACATGTTCCACTCTATGTGGCTGTTCTGTCTCCGGCATTATAATTTTCGCAAGCAACAAACCACCGGGTGCTCCCATGAATGCTGCCGCCAGTAAATATTCAATCGGAACACCAAGCATCGCATACCCACCGATAACCGAACCCGAAACGCACGCCAGTCCGCCTGTCATTACAGCAAACAGCTCGGACTTGGTCATTTTCTCAATATAAGGCTTTACGACAAGTGGCGCTTCAATCGGACCCAAGAAAATATTTGCAGAGGCTGACATGGATTCGGTTTCGCTCGTTTTGAGCACCCGAGACAAAAATCCACCAATAATTTTCGTAGCCCACTGCATGATTCCGAGATAATACAGGACCGAAATTAAGGAAGAGAAGAAGATAATGATCGGCAATACTTGCAGGGCAAATGTAAAGCCTGCATTCTGTGCACCGAGTATCCCACCAAACAAGAACTGAATTCCGGCATTCGTCGAATCAATGATGCTTTGTACGATCGACGCTAAGTACTCCAGAAGCTTTTTCCCAAAATCCCATTTCAGTACGACCAAAGCAAAAATAAACTGAATCGCAAACGCACCAATGACCGTCCTCGGATGAATCGCTCTGCGATTTTTCGAAAACGCAATGGCTATTATAAAAATTCCCAGGATGCCGAGAACTCCCCAAATGTATTGCATGAACGTATCCTTTCTGTATCGCCAGCTGTGTCGATATCTCAGATGACTTGCTTTGTTCTAGATCGCTTTTTTCGCTAATTCTGTCATGTAATCAAAGAATGCATCGCGATCTACATCATAAACCACTTGTACAGGGCGTCCGTCAGCCGTCTCAACAGTTCGGCCTTGGCTTGCCCCTTCAGTAATGACGATGCTGTTAACCGTTTGCACCTTTACAAGATCACTATTGCCAACAAATGCTGTGGTTAATACATCCCACAGGTAGTAAGTCGAGTTGGTCGAGAAGTGTACGAGCGGCGGCACCATTGCATAGCATTGACCCAAGAAATCTACACCGATATGCTTGCGCTCTTTTGCCCAGCGCTCACGAACATCCAGTGTCAGTGGGACTTGGTTCGTGCTCTCCAGTGCGACCAAATCAATCTCCATTCCGCTTTTCCATACGCGAGCAGCTGCTTCCGGGTCCCAGAATACGTTCCACTCTGCTGTTCCATCGTGCTCAGGCTCATGCACGTTTCCTTCTTCACGGAATGTTCCGCCCATCCACACCAGGCGCTCTACTTTTTCTTCGATAGTTGGATCGATATCCAATGCACGCGCAAGGTCAGTCAAAGGACCCGTAAACAGCAAGGTCGTTTTTCCTTCTGTTGCACGCAGCGTTTCAATAATGTGAAGATGCGCAGGCTTGTCCGCTACTGGCGTAATCACTTCTCCTGATTCATTGAGCAAGGGCAGTGCGTCTACATAAAATGCATGCATGCGCCAGTCCTTTGGAAAAGGGTTTTTCCCGCGGGAATTGGACTCTGCTACATCCAAACCGCCTTTACCGAAACGATCAATGATTTTCCGGCTGGCAAACATCGCTGGTTCCAAGTAGCAATCGGCTGGAATGACGGATACCCCCGTCAGATTCACATTGTCCATTTGGAGCAGCAAGAATAAAGAAATTAAATCATCAACGCCGCCATCATGGTTAAAGTAAATGTTTTTCTTCATCATTATTATCTCCAATCTCATACATGAACTTGTAAGAAGTACAAGTAAACCACTATTATTTGGAACCCTTCAAAAAATAATACTAAAGTTTCACTAAAAAATATATAACCATTATGAACAACGCAGCTGAAGGACAAAAAAGAGAGACTATCCTCCAGTAGAAAATCTACTTTGGCGATAGCCTCTCTATCACTTTATTTGTTTAACAGATGGAAAACTTGCTCTACGTCTTTGTCACCTCGTCCTGAAAGATTAACAATCAGGATCTGTTCCGGTGAAAGAGTGGGAGCCACCTGCAAGGCATACGCAATGGCATGAGCGCTTTCCAAGGCGGGAATGATCCCTTCTGTTCTCGATAGTTCTTGAAAAGCCGCCAACACTTCTTCATTCGTCACCGTGTAATATTCCGCTCGTCCACTGACTTTTAGCTGGCTGTGCTCTGGGCCAATTCCAGGATAGTCCAACCCGGCAGCAATCGAATACGTTTTTTGAGGTTCTCCATTTTCGTCCAGCAATACGAGGCATTTAAAACCATGAATGACGGCTGGAACCCCTTTGGTCAAGGTAGGTGCCTGATCAGGCTCAACACCAATCAGACGTACGGATGGCTCCTCTATATAATGGGCAAAAGCTCCAATCGCGTTACTGCCCCCACCAACTGCAGCGATGACCGCATCTGGCAAGCGACCTTCTTTTTCTAAGATTTGTCGCTTGGATTCTTCACTGATAATCGATTGAAAATACTTTACCATCGTAGGGAACGGATGCGGACCAACCGCAGATCCTAATAGATAGAACGTGTTCTGGTAGTTTTGAACCAAATCATTCAGCGCTTCATCAACCGCATCCTTCAGCCTTCCTTGCCCTTTGGACACCGCTACCACTTTTGCCCCTAAAAGCTCCATGCGAAATACATTTAATGCTTGTCTTTTCGTATCCTCCGCGCCCATATAGATCACGCATTCCATGTCAAACATCGCGCAAACCGTCGCAGTAGCAACTCCATGCTGTCCTGCACCCGTCTCAGCAATAATACGCTGTGCACCCATTCGCTTTGCCAGAAGGATTTGACCGATGACATTATTGATCTTATGGGCACCAGTATGGTTTAAATCTTCTCGCTTTAGATAAATTTTGGCACCGCCGAGTTTTGCAGTTAAATGACGAGCAAACGTCAACGGATTTTCCCGACCTATATATTCTTTTAGATAATACTTGTACTCTTCGATAAATTCCTCATCATCTTTATATCTTTCAAATTGTTCGGCCAAATAATCCAATACTTCCTGTAATTGTGGAGGTACAAAGCTTCCTCCGAACTCACCGAAATATCCCTTTTTTGTCTGTTCTGTCATTGACATGCTCATCTCTCCTCAGCTATAGCTAGTCCTCAATCCTTCCTTGCATTTTATAAGATCAAAAGAGCGTGTGTCAATTTAGTTTTATGATTATTCAGAATTTATTAGCTTGTTGTCATTTTTTACAAAACCAACATTTCAGCTTCATATTTTCCCAATATAGATCGGGTAGTCTAACAAAAGCGGTTCATTACGTCGTCTTTTTATTCGGAGGGATATCATGAAAATTCACTTTCAAAAGAAAAGCTTGCTGATCGCAACAATTGCGGCTCTATCCTTGATCGGAACACAAGGAGCAGGTGCCACTCAAAATGTAACGGGAGCACCCGTTGTAGCCGAAATTCACGAATGGAAAAATCCTCCTGTGCTCACTGAAGGTATTAAAGAAGGCGGCTTCTCCGGTCTGGTGCATCTCCCTAACGATCCTCCTTCTATTTTTTATACATTGGCTGACCGTGGACCAAATGGGCAATATGGCAAGGACGAGCTGCGTACCTTCCCTGACCAAAACTACACACCACGCTTGTACAAAATAAAAGTGGAGAATGGAAACATTCACGTTTTGGAAACCATCAAGCTGCATTTGCCACAGGGCAAGATCAACGCTTTTACGAAAACGAACTATATTAGTGGATTGCCGAACCTCGCTGGCCCTGATGAAGTTCCCTACGATGTAACGGGAACAAAAAAGATTAGTTACGATCCAGACGGTTTGGATTTGGAAGGCATCGCTTACAACCCGGTCGACGATACATTTTGGTTATCCGACGAATACCGCCCATCCATCATTCAAGTAAAGCGTGACGGCACAATCCTGGGCCGCTATGTACCAAAGGGCACCAAAGAAGCCCTGGTTGCCGCAGGTGCAAAGATGGAGATTTTTGATACGCTGCCAGCCGTCTATTCCAAACGTATTGCAAACCGTGGCTTTGAAGGTGTCACGATCTCGCCAGATGGTAAGTTCTTGTATACTTCGATTCAAAGTCCGATGGCACTCCCTGATAAAAAGACAGGCGAAGCTTCCCGTAATTTGCGCATTTTAAAAATGGATCTCGCCACCAAAAAAGTCGTAGGCGAGTACATGTACATCGCAGAGAACGCGAAAGATTTCGTGAAAGTGAAACAGAAAGACGTCGTTATCAGCGACTTGGCTGCACTCAGTCAGGATGTTTTACTGATTGACGAGCGAGACAAAAATGCCGGTGCAAACGCACAGCTTAAGCGTATTTACAAGGCTGATTTTTCAAAAGCAACCAATTTACTCGGTACGTCAACAAGTGAGCAGGACTTCGAAAAACTCACCGTTGCCCAATTGAAAGAGAAGGGAATTGTGCCTGTTTCCAAGGAATTGCTGGTGGATGTAGCCAAGCTGAACTATCCGCATGAAAAACTGGAAGGATTGGCGATTGTGGATAAAAATACGATTGCCATTGTGAATGATAATGATTTCGGCGTTGAGGGCTATGACGAGAAAGGTAAGATTAAAATCAATAGCAATCCAACGCAGTTGTATGTGATTAAAGTTGGTAAGGATTTGAAATAAAAAGCAAAAGCCTCGTGGATAATTTCGTGTCCGCGAGGCTTTTTGTTTGTCATTCGTATTCTCATTCATACAGCTTTGATAAAAATTCAGTAAATGTAGAGGCTATTGTGGTAATGCCTTCTCTTTGCCATTCTTCTAGTGATTTTTCTTCTAGTTCCTCTTTAGTCAGGTCTTTCTCTGTCAGCATGCATTCGTGGTCTACGAAGACAATGATTGGTTCAGACTGTTTTCCGTTACTATAATCAAAGCAAATGTTACCACCACCAGCATCGTATCCGATAGGAATCAATCCGTCAGGTACATAATCCTTAATATCCTCGAATGCTGTTAAAATATAGTAACTCCCAACCTCACTGCTAAGGCTATAGAATGTATTAAATACTTTACCTTCTACATCTCCATAATCAAAAACACATGGAACCGGACATCCCTCATGATTCTCAAGCATACACTCTACAAAATCTTTAGGAAATCGTACGCCCAAGACAGTTTCCACTTCTTCGATATCTTTGATGTCTATTTTCTCTGTGCAGCATTCAAATGTTACATGATTTGGAATTCCCATGTCATTGCTCCCTGTAAAGAATTTCGCAATCATTGCCTCTCTTTACTTATATTGGTAATTCTTACATTTTGCTGAAACCAGAAAAACAAAAAGAAGGGGTGTGATCCCCTTCCTTTGCAACTCATTCTATATCTATTGTTCTTTCTATAAAGAGGCCCAAGTGCTTTCCAGCCACTGCTCAAAATCAGCACCTTTTTCTCCCTCGTACGTATCATAGATATCGCTTCTCATTTTTTGCAGTTTCTCTTTGAACTCCTCAATCGTATGGCCTTTTGGCAAGCTTTTCTTAATTCTTACCAAGGCTTTCGTTGCTCCTTTGATCAAGTCGCCTTTTTTCTGAGCAGGTAATCGAACCCCTTCCCCAAAGGCTTTCAGTTTATGAAAAGCAGTCTCTTGCACTTTGTACACCGTATCATTTTCCACGATACGCTTCAGTAATTGAATCGTTTGCTCATGCTTCCACTGCCCTAATTCTTCAACAGCCTCTAAGCGTTCTCTCCAATTCGATGTTCGATTAGCAGCTTTCTTTAATTCCTCAAAGTTTTGGGGAAACTCGTTTTTGATTTCAGTATTATTCAATCGAATCTATCTCCTTCTGACTATCATCCTTCTATTATGACACTACGTCACACGAATAACACCACCTGATCACATATAAATTCCTCGAAACTAGGTCTGTTCCCGTTATCCCATGAATAAAATGAACGGAATTTCGCCAGTTCACCTGTCTTCTATCCATCGAGAGGAAAATGGAGGGTTGCCTATTGTTAGCAGTCAGGAAGAAGAAAATATCCCTTTGGGTGATCAGCGTAATGATGCTCTCTGCCATACTGTTGCTCTTTGTGCCATCCGTAGAAGGGGCACAGCGCAAGGGAACTGAAGCATCCACAAACACAAATGTTGTAACCGCAGCCAAAATTGCCCCCAAAGGATTTTATGCAAAATGGGAAATGGATGTGGGCGGAGCAAGAGGATGCTCCTCGTTGTGCTGGGAGTATTTTTACTTCATCAACGATAAGCAGGTGGCAACAACATTCCCAGATGGCGGAATTGATGCACTCCATTGCAGTAAAGATAAATGTCTAACGTATCAAATCAAAGGAAACAAACTCACGCTCAGTAACGGAAAATCGTATACGTTCAAAATCAAATCAGCAACCGAGCTGGAGATCAACGGTGGAAAATTTATAAAGTATACACCCTCCACTGGGCTAAAGCTTCAGGGCAAGTACGAGTCCTTCAGCTATTCCTCCAACGTTCTTGGTACTGGCTATGCAAGCTCGATCACCTATGTATTCAATAAAGACGGTACCTTTGTGGACAGTAGCTTCGTGGGCGTCACCACAGATGGTTCCAGTACAGGAGATAATTCTGGTGCTTCTACTAGCGTCGGATCGGAGTCCAAAGCATCCGGAACCTATCAGATCGTAAACTATACTCTCTCTCTAACTTATAAGGATGGCAAAACGAAAAAGCTCCTATTTTTCCTACCTGAACAGCCAAGTCCCAAGATGCTGCGTATCGGCGGACGCGACTTTTTGCTCGCGGATGGTAACGCCGCTAAACCTCAGCCTCCTGAACCGCCTTATACTGATTTTCTCACCACCAAAAAAATCGCCAAAAAACAAGTACTCTTTACCTTTAAGCCAAACAAGAGCGATCAGTATGACAACATCAAAATTACACTGCAAGGGTATCAATGGGCAAAGCTGACGATTGAGCCTGCTTACGTTAAGTCTTTTCAAGGGTTCAGCGATAAAGAAATTGTCGCCCTGACAGCCAAGTACCGAGTCGATAATACCTCGGCGCAAACGGTAAAAGTCAGCAGCTTGCAAGCGACGCTTGATTTGCCCGATTCCAAAGCCACTGTAAAAGCCGCGAACGGATTGACCCCCACAGTCAAGGACGAGTTAAAAGCAGGTGAAAGTGTGGAGAGCATGCTGGTCATTTTGGTTCCAGCGGAGCATTTTGAGAAGAACAAGGATTTCAAGCTGTGGTTCGGTCCGTTGCTCAACCTGAAAGGGCAGGATGTGTTTCAAGAGGAATGGCTCAACTTCAACATTTGGAAGAAATTATAGTCAAAAAAGCTTCTTGCCGCTCATGATGATGAGGCAAGAAGCTTTTCATTTTTAATTCGGCACGGAATACAAAGACATGATACGTCTTGCAGCTTCTTGGTATCCGCCAGCGTTACGCAAGGAGTCCCCTACCTGTATCGCACACTCTTTATAGGTGGATTCGTTCAACACTTGCAACAAAGCATCCTTCAAAGCTGTCGGTGTAAGCAGGCCTCTATCTAACATAATACCCGCTCCTAGCTCCTCCACCCGCTTCGCCACAATCGGTTGATCGGAGCTTAATGGAATCATGACGAGTGGTACATGAAAATAGAGAGCCTCACTCGTACTGTTCATGCCAGCATGCGTAATAAAAACATCGGCTTGCTGGAGCACTTCCAGTTGCGGAACGTACGGCTCAACGATGAAGTTGGGTGGAATATGATCTCCGAGCGACTCCAGCTCCGTATCTTTTCCGCAAGACAGTACGAATTGAGCCGGGATGTCTTGAAAGGCTGCAAAGCACAGTTTGTACAATTCCACATCTTTGGTCAAGATACTGCCCATGGAAATGAATACGACTTTATCGTGTGAAGAGCGAAGCTTTTCAAACGGAAAAGAAGGAGCATCCGGACGCGATGTAATCGAAGGACCTGTAAAAATGTAGCTATCGTCCAGTTTGTCAGCATCTGGTTGGAATTCACGGCTGGTAAAGACAATCTTCATGTCCCCATACTGGCGGGTAATATCTTCAATGGCAGGTACGGCTACGTTGCATACACGAGCGATGCTCTGTGCAGTCTGCGTCACTCGTTCATAAAGCGCATCCACATCTACAGTATCGCTTGCATCAAACACTTCAACAATATGGCTGAGCGGTTCAGCAAATGCCAGGTTGGTTACGGAGCAGATCGTCGGGATTCCTAACTTCTCCCCTAAAATCGCCCCTCCCCAACCAAACAAGGAGTCAAAAATCAGGTAATCAAATGATTCGTTTTCTATCTGCGTGAGAATCTCGGGAATGCGGGGTTCAATAATGCCTCGCAGCATAAAATCAGTGAAATGAAGCGGGTGTTTGAATTCTGTTGGGTTAAAACCTAAATCACGAGATACTTGTTCATCCAATTGATACGCGCGGAATTGCGCCCCAGTCTGGGCAAGCCTATCCCGATATTCTTCTGAGCACATATAGACGACTTCTTCTCCGTTGTCGACTAGCTGCTTCACTAATCCCAATGTAGGATTGACGTGACCATCTGCTGGAATCGTAACATACAGTACGCGTGCCACTACCTCCACCTCCAAAAGAATATCCAATTAGAAAATGTTTCCATTTCATTATAGGCTAGTTGGTTGGTGAAAATGGCTAAATTCCACATATTTCATAATTTGTTCAATATTTTACATGAAGATGTTTAGTATTATGCATAAACCCTTATATTCCAAGGATTTCAGAAACACAAAAATCCCTCCAGCCATCATTTCTCCATGTGAAGGGATTTCCATCCGTTTTATTTAATTTGGAAGCCCCGAAGGCCGGATGCCTACAAGGAGTTCAACTTCTGTACTTTTTTGAGATATTTAAAATATTCCTCTCGAAGCGGATGCTTTTTACTCAACCACGGTTTACTATCTTCCCCTGTGTAGTGAATAATGGCCGGATCTATTCGCAGGTTGCTTTTATAAAGATGCTTGGACTGATAATTCCACTTCGTATCGAGTTGAAGCCAATTATCATGAAGAATCGCATTCATCGGATCTTGACTGGGATAACGAATAAGACTCTGGTTCTTTTTCATGTAATTCAAAATCTTGTTTGTGATGTTATGCTCTCTCCATTTTTTCAAATTCATGACTAATACTCCCGCATTAAAGTAATCACAGTCATCCGGAATAGACAGGTCGACATGTCTTAATTTGTTTACCCCTTGCCAAGAATCCTTCACAGCTGCAAGTAAGTAATGATCAATATTGGTGTTCCATAATGGAGTGATGTCTTCTTTAATAACGATATCACTGTCCAAATAAATTACTTTTTCAACCTCTTTGTCCAAGAGGTCTGGAATCGAAATTCGATGATAGGTTTCCTGCGTAAGATGATCACGGACGAGGAATCCATCATATAGGGTCGGATCAATCGTTACATATTTGATTTGAGCATGGAATCGTTTCACAGTTTTCGTTAAGATGGATTTATTTTCCCCAGAGACTTGACTGTCAATAACGTGAACGATGACTGGGTTTTTAGAAACCTTATTTTCAAAAAGGGAATATAACATGACTGCGAGATGTATAGCAAAACCATCATTAACGGCTGTTACAATATGAATCGTGCCCACTATTCTCCCACCCCATATCCTTATTGAGCTATATATACACACTATTCATGGACAGCGCTGGTTTGTGTGATGAAAACACCTAATTATTTCTAGATGGGAGCACAATTCACAGTTGCAGACTTCCGCTGATGCCGCTTTTTTCTGTGATCGGTAAGAAAACCGTTATACGACTAGAGCATGTTCCATCCATCCCCATAAAATATATAAGCTGAGAGAACGACTCGAATTCGGCAATGACCTTAACACACAAGTAGCGCTATGGGGGTAATTTGTCCAAGCTCCAGACAGGGAACAAGAAAGTACCTATTTAAAAGGGTGATGAAATATGATCTCCTTTGTGGTTGGCAGAGGTATGGGCCATCTCGGTAGATGCATTAGCATAACGGAAAAATTGCAGCAACACCATCTTCCCATTCACGTGTTTGCCTTTCGGGAAACACATGACTATTTATCGAAAAACCTGCACAATGACGTCCAATTGAAAGCCTTTAAATCCAAAAAATTCGAGGATGGTCAGCAAACCACACTATTAATAAATGATTGGCGCTCCGATGTGCCTCGATTTCGCAGTGAGGGGAAAGTCGGTGGAAACACAAAGGTCGTGACCCTCTATCACAGTGACTTTATCATCGATAATAATGATTCAGCTCCGATGCAGGAATATAAAAATCGCATTGTAGAAATCGCCAATCAATCCGATATCTTTCTGCACATGAATCTTATTCCGCCTAAAGAGACCCATCCGCAAATGAACTGCATCTATATCCCTATTCCTTTAATCACCAGGGAAATCAGCCAGTCCCCGGAAGAGGTGCGACGCATATTAGGGCTTCAGCAGAACGAGTCGTTTATTCTGGTTCACATGGGGGGCGGACTCGCTAACCGTTATGAACAGATCGTGAAGTGGTATGATCAAATAAACTCGCTTGCCGACCGTTATCGATTTGTTGTAGCTGGGCAATTGGCAGATGAAGATTACCCATTCGATGAAAGGATCATCAAAGCCCCTCTCATTCCGAATGGTAAAAATCTTGTACAGGCGGCCAGTCTGGTCATTAGCAAACCGGGCATGGGCATTTTAGGAGATTGCATCTCAACAGGAACCCCCTTGCTTTTCCTTCCGCCGGATGATGCGGAACGCGAGCAAAAAATAGATATGCTGCGAGAAATAGCTAACAGTGATACGGTATCGATCCAGGAACCAGAAGAGATTGTACCAAAGATTGAGCATGCTTTAGCAAATAAAGAGGTTATTCAAAAAAGCTTTCGTCTTATCCCTACCAACGGCGCTGAGGTCGCAAGCAAAATTATCGAAATGGCATACCGGATCCCGTTATCGATATTGCCAAAAAGACAGGAAGATCTCCTGCGCTTGACGCCGTATGGCTCATTTGGAAATAAGGACTGATGACTTTGAAGCAAACAAGGAGGACTGTCTTAGGTAGAAGATCAATTTCTACTTAAGACAGTCCTCTTACTTTTGCTCATTCTCCATCTATGCGCCAAGTATATTTTCGATTAGAATATATCAGTGCTGTTCTGCTATCGGCAGAATGTCAAATTCTTTTACAGGATTATCCTGATCTCATTGGAGGCTATTACTACTATCATGAACAATCAACAACATACCAACGTCAAAATCGTCACTGCCGATCCTAGCGCGATCGGTTTGTTCGGACTGGCTATCGTTACGTTCGTAGCTTCTTCGCAAAAGCTTGGACTGACAGAGGGTCTTGGACTCGTGATCCCTTGGGCAATCTTCCTCGGTGCATTTGCCCAACTTTACGCATCTATTCTCGATGCGAAGCACAACAACACATTCGGGACGACCGCTTTTGGAGCGTATGCGTTCTTCTGGTTCGCGACCGCAAGTAGCTGGCTTGTCAAGCTCGGCGTATTCGGTGAGACACTCGCTGCAAATGCTGACGGCGCACAACTCGGCTTTGCCTTCGCGGGATATCTCATCTTCTCCATTCTTTTGACGATTGGATCGATGGAGACTCATAAAGTATTGTTCTTTATCTTCGTACTGATCGACGTCCTGTTCGTGGGTCTGACTTTTGATGCTTTCGGGATTGCTTCTGGCGTATTCAAACCAATTGCTGCTTATGCTGAGATGGGTATCGCTCTTCTCTCCTTCTACGGTGCAGGGGCAGCGGTGCTAAATAATCACTTCGGCAAAGTATTCCTTCCTGTCGGTCGTCCGTTTGGGATTTTTAAGGAACGTTCTTAGTTTGGTAGCCGCTCTTTTCGCTGATCTGCGAGGGGCGGCTTTTTCTAATAGAGCTTCAATCGATTTCTGTAATCACTTGCATACACTTAATTCGCTAGCTCTCTGCCCATTGCTTAAAAAACTCAAGTATTTCATTCAAGTTTTTCGGACCACCAAATGCCTCAAAACGTCCGTCTCTCAATCTGCAATGTACCCAGTCATTCTCGGTTCTTTCTACAACATAATTCTGAAAGGGTCTCTTGTTCCCCAGGGTCGTATCTTGTAGATTAACCTTTATTGACCACCCCGGATTATCAATAGTACAGATCGTTATTCCATAACCATGCTCCCAGTCTCCATCACAATTGGATGAGTAATAATTCTCCAACCACTTTATCAACTCCATTTCTAAATCCGTCCCTTCTAAGATTTTTCAAGAGCCAATGCCGTATAGCCCATGCATTCCATAATCTCGCAGAGTTTATCGTTGTAGATTTTGCTGGCTTCAATGAAGATGAATTTTGGGCTACAGTCGACGCATTAGCCTCTTAAAAACCCTGTAAGAATTGACATATTTGTAGTACTCTTATTTAGCCCGTTGTATTTTCACCTTTTTATCCGTTGATGGAACGCCGTGTGCGATGAAAGTCGCCCGCACGGTGTAGGCTCGAACGAAAGCCCTAAAAACAACAGGGGATAAGTCGAGAATAGCAATCGACCACCTCAAGTTGGTATTATACCTCCACACAATTATGACCAACATGACGGCGGAACCTGGAATGCTACTGGTCTGCACTTCTACTCGAACCTTTTTTCTGACCCAGACGGAGATGAATTGACATTTACTGCTGTGTCGGATAATCCGAAAGTTCATGTAACAGCTTACTCCGAATCTTTGGTTATGGCATTCAATAATGCTAATGTCGGAGATGTTTTTACCATCACGATTACGGCAGATGATGGCAAAGGCGGTACAGTATCAACGGATTGGATTCTCACTATTACTACATTTGTACCATAACATCCATCAACAGCCCTCGGAACAACCGAGGGTGTTTTTCATAATTACCGATGTGTTAAGCTCGAAGCTCAATCTCACAAACAAGTGGTGGTACATGAGATTCGAATGATGTATGAAATCTGGCTCGTACTTGAATCTATCAACAATCATCTACGTATCGGCTATTTGAACCAAGAAAGGCATCCCCAGAACCCTCCTTCACATACCTGCACTCCTCCTTTTGTGCCATCTAATTTGCCTCTCTAACAATTGTGGTAAATTAAAGGAAAATCACTAAAGGTCGTGATTCCTTGAACAGTGGATTTTTAAAACAATGGTGCCTCGAACATGATGTCGAAACCAGATCCATCAATGCATTTTGGTATTGTTTTAGGAACTACCAGTGTGAAGACACCGAAGAATTCAATTCAGTATTAGGTGAAGATTTTAAAGAGGAAGATTTAACTGTCGCACTAAAAGAAGTAGCTCTGTTTATTGATAGATGGGACAAGGACTCAACATATACGGCTATATCTTACGGATTTGATTACGTTGTCTCCTATATCCCAATTGTCTTTAAAGAGAAGAAACTTGGCTGGTATAAACTATTATTTAATCTTGAGGGAGAGATTTTTGATGATTTCTTCATCATTGATTAATTTACACAAAAACGTCATCGACCCATTTGATATACTTACATAATTCTTAGCAAGCGTACAATACGATTTAATGAGACAAACGTACACGTTTGAGCTCTGGCATCGAGAAAGCGATGAATCAGTTCCCGTATTCTTCTATGAGGTGATTCCATTGCCATTATTCTCCACTATTTGGTTTCTATCAGTTGCTACATGTATTTATATGGCTCTCGTAGAGGATATCCCTGGTCATACGGAAAAGTGGATTGCATTGTTTGCTATCGCGACTTCAAAAATGATGTGGTCTGACCTTAAGAGATGGTTGGCATTAAGAAAAAGTGGTAAAACAGACTCTTCGAAAGGACCTGTCTAACATAATTAAGTTTTTGTACAAATGATGCGCTGAATAATCACCCTAGAAAAGTATTCCTTCCCGTTGGTCGTCCGTTTGGGATTTTTAAAGATCGTTCTTAGTTTGGTAGCCGCTCATTTCGCTGATCTGCGAGGGGGCGGCTTTTCTTATTCGTTAAAAGTATGCCAACTAAAAGAGTGACACGGGTTGTATTTGCTCTATTGAGTGATTTGAAGCGTAACAAATCCGCTTCATCTACAATATGATATGCCTAGAACAATCTAAAGAGGTGAGCCGATGGCAGTCGTAAAAGCCAGAAGCAGTGATATTGACATGTTGGCAAGGTTGCTTCGAGCTGAAGCGGTGGGTGAAGGCGAAATGGGCATGCTCCTTGTTGGAAACGTTGGAATTAACCGAATAAGAGCGAATTGCTCCGATTTTAAAGGAATACGGACCATTCCCCAAATGATCAACCAGCCGCATGCGTTTGAAGCTCTGCAACATGGTATGTACTACCAAAGGTCTAGAGAGAAAGAACGCCGTCTGGCACGACGGGCTGTGAATGGGGAGCGGCATTGGCCGGGCAAATTCTCCCTCTGGTATTTTCGTCCGGGAACGGCGCAAAATCCCCTGCCTTGTCCGCCGACCTGGTATAATCAGCCGCACGTAGGACGATACAAGCTTCATTGTTTTTATGAGCCGACCGCGAAAGAATGTGAAAATGTATATAATACTTTTTAATGGTATGGGCTGCCCCAAGCGAAAAGAAGGGGCAGTTTTTTTATATGCTCACGCGGGAATGTGATCATGCATGATTCGCTAAGTGTAATACGCGAGTCACATCCATAGGTGTGGTCTGCCCAAGCATTGTTTTTCGATTGATCATACAATGTTGAGAATTCATTGTAAAAGGAGTGATTTTTAATGGCATTTAGACCACCTCTAGGGCCACCTCCGGGTCAGCCGCCAGGAGCACAACAAGTACCAGAGCCGTTAACTCCTCCCCCATCGTTCATCCCCCCACAACCCGCTCCCTTTAGAATTGATCCAAGAGCAATGGAAGGTTGTTTGTTCCGTTTTACGTATCTTTGGCTTGTAAATGGAGAGCAATTCTGGTTTTTCCCCGTTTTTATAGGTTCTAGGTCAGTTGCAGGCTTTAGATGGACGGGTAGGTCTTGGAGACAAACTGGATTTGATTTACGGTTAATTATTGCATTTACATGCTTGTAAGCCACAGCTTCCTTCCCTTTTACAACGATTCGAATTTGGCAACACAGGCCCCGAATGTATTCAACTTGTCGCGCGGTTTCATGGGCTGCACGATCTTTGTCGTTAACGTGCAGCCTATTTAAGCTGCGTACAGTAATTGATATCTACCGTTCTAATCGAACGGCTATTTTTCTTTGTACATAATTTGATACGGGATAAGAAAACGTAAGGAGTCGGCATTTTCGCCGACTCCTTTTTTCGTCAACAATCCACTTTCTATCTAATCAAAAACCCTTATTTTCCAAGCATGCAACGCTGTCCACCTGTGTGGAGTAGACCGTATGACCAAGCTGTAAGATATGCCCCGCCATTTACTTTTTCTGGTTTAATCTAAAGATTATTTCCGAAACTACCGATATAGTTAGTATTCCGGAAAATATTTACTGTGAGCATATCTGATTGAAGTTATGCTTACATCTCAAAGGAGGATACCTTATGAAGATTCGAAATCATACTAGAATTTTAAAATTAATCGCTAGTTTATCTGTTATTTTCGCTACTGTAAATTATCCAGTTATCTCTTTTGCCGAAACAGATGATTCTAGTTTAGTCAGTGAAACAAGCAACGCTGATGACATTAATACCGGTATAGCAGACTTAGACTATGATAATGACGAAGTTTTAGCAGTAAGTGGTGATGAGATAGATAGTTTTGTTCCAAAAGAAGGGATCAATCCAAAAGGTAAGTTTATTGTCATCGAACGTAAAAAGAAGTCACTTGCAACTTCTCCAGTCGATATTTCCATTATTGATTCTATGACTAATCGCACTTACCCAGGAGCATTACAACTTGCCAATCAAGCTTTTACAGAAAATAAACCTAGTGTATTACTGGTACCAAGAAAACCTTTGACTATTAGTATTGATTTACCAGGTTTGAAAAAGGAAAATTCAATTACTGTGGATAATCCAACATACGGTAATGTGTCTGGAGCTGTAGATGAGCTTGTATCTAAATGGAGCGATGAGTATTCAGCAACACATACTTTACCTGCGCGATTGCAGTATGCAGAATCAATGGTTTATAGCAAATCTCAAATTGGAAGTGCTCTGAATGTTAACGCTAAATATCTTGATTCTACATTAGGAATTGACTTTAATGCGATTTCTAGTGGAGAGAAAAAAGTGATGGTAGCGGCATATAAACAAATATTTTATACGGTAAGTGCGGAACTGCCTAACGATCCATCAGATCTTTTTGATGATAGTGTTACTTTTAAAGATTTAAAACGTAAAGGGGTAAGTGATCAATCCCCACCTGTTATGGTATCAAATGTAGCTTATGGTAGAACCATTTATGTGAAATTAGAAACAACCTCTAAGAGCAAAGACGTAAAAGCAGCATTTAAAGCCTTGCTTCAGAATACTGCCAATGTAGAAACGAGTGCCGAGTACAAGGATATTTATGAAGACAGTTCCTTTACTGCTGTAGTATTAGGCGGAGATTCACAAGAGCATAACAAGGTCGTTACAAAAGACTTTAGTGAAATCCGTAATATCATTAAAGATAATGCGGAATTTAGCCTAAAGAACCCAGCCTATCCAATTTCGTATACAAGTGTTTTCTTAAAAGATAATGCCATTGCTGCCGTTCATAACAATACAGATTATATTGAGACTACAGCTACAGAATATTCGAAAGGTAAAATATCGCTTGGTCATTATGGCTGGTATGTCGCTCAATTTGATGTATCCTGGGATGAAGTTTCCTATGATGAAGATGGTGAAGAAGTACTAACACATAAAACGTGGGAAGGCAGCAACCAAGACAGAACAGCTCCTTTCAATACAGTCATTCCTCTGCCACCTAATGCAAAAAACATAAGGATTTTTGCGAAAGAATGTACCGGCCTTGCTTGGGAATGGTGGAGAACCGTTATTGATGAATACAATGTTCCATTATCTAGTGAAATTAAAGTTGAAATTGGCGGAACGACATTAAACCCTACGGGTGGTATTACATTTAATTAGTTGGGAAAATAAACGGCTGAAATCCTTTTTATCAAGGACTTCAGCCGTTTTTCTTTTTCTTATTCCTATGCAGGGAGGGGCTAAGTCCCTTGTCCACAAAATATTTCATTATTTCGAAACGAACAGGGAGGGTAACAGTTGCATCATTTCATTCACATGCGGTGATTCTCCAAACATGAGATGCTTGTTCCAATCTTCCCTGCCAAGTTCCCTATCACCCATTTTGATAAAACACAAACCTCTCCGATAGTAAATATCTTGTTCGTCTGCATCAGAAAACGCTAAGGCCTCTGTATAATCGGAAATGGATAATTGCCACTCCTCCTGTGCTTCATAGACCCATGCACGGTTGTAAAGGACGGTTGCATTTTTCTCTAGTGCAATAGCTTCAGTTAGATCAGCTATGGCCCTGTCATACTCCCCCATCTCATAGTACAGGACAGCCCTATTTGTCCAAGCGGCCATCATTTCCCTATCCTTGTTGAGGGCAGCGGTAAACGTTTTTAGTGCTTGATCATTATTGCCATCCGACATTTCAATTAAACCTAGTGTACATAGGAGCCGCGCATGATCAGGCTCTATTTCTAAACCGAATTCAGCATCTTTTCGGGCCATTTCGAATTTCTCCACTTGATACAATAATGTAGCTCTGTTAAGTAATCCATCAAGATTTTCGGGGTCTATATCAAGCAAGTAGTCATAGTCCGCCATTGCTTTCTCCACATCTCCAAGACGATTGAAGGCAGTAGCTCGATTGAAATAAACCTCTGGAAACGGAGGACTAAGCTTTATCGCTTGGTTATAATCTTCAATGGCTTCATCCAGTCGCCCCATTCGGCTATAAAGGTTTCCACGATCAAAGTAATATTCTGGATAATTGGAATCAATCTGTATCACTTGGCTAAATGTTTCAGCTGCTTCTTCAAACCTTTTTAAAGCTACGTAAATCAGCCCTTTATTATGAAGCAACACCGAGCGATGCAACATATGTTCATCAGGAGCAAGAGCCTGATTTAACCTTTGCCATCCTTCCGTAACCAATCGAAGCGCTTCTTCAGGATTATCCATATGTAACTCTACTAAAGCCAATCCATTTTGGTTAAATACTTGTTGAAATGCACGTTCTTTTTCATCTTCAATCAATTCTGCCAAATCAATGGCTTTTTGTATCCATTCTTTCCCCTTCTCGTGTTCTCGTTCTCGGTGATGCCTCGTATAGTACATCGAAAATCCATATGAAATTTGCATATGAACTCTAAAATCATCAGTGTTTGCGTACACTTCTCCTAAAAGCGTCGGTATATCATCAGTTTCACCCAATGCAGCCAGAGACGTAGCCATTTTCATTGTAAAATACCGGCTATTATCAAATTCGCTGCTCCAATTCGTCAGTTTCCGACCACGTAGGCTCATATCGATAGTCGCATCGTAAAAACCCATGTTAATGCTATAACTAACTGCTTTAAACAACGCTTCGCTTGCTGATTTCTCAGAAGTACCGCGCTCCAGATGAAACGGAATGGCGCCTAAGTGCAGTGACCACTGCTCTTCTTTTATAAGAGATTCTGCCCGCTCTTCGTGAAGGCTCTGACGAATTTCAATAGGAGTTGCTTCATAGGCGAGCAATTCCTGCTCACAATCTGATGTGCAGTCAGAAAATATGTATCGTTTCGTTAGCTCAAGTCGCTGTTCGTCAGATAGATTTACTATCCCCATATCTTGTTCGATGTCAGAAAGAATAGTAGTAGGCTCCGTATACGTTTGTAACGCCTTTTTCAGGGCTTCATTTTCCGCTATTTCACTTGAACTTACGATCACCTGAATCAGGTCAGACTTCGCACGACGCAGAAGTGTACTTATAAATTCTGCATCAAGTTGATCACAGGCCTGCACATTTTCAAAAACCAGGGTCAATTTTCCCATTCGTTCCCGGTTCGCTAATGCCAATAAAAGATCGATCAAACCATTCGACATGCGAAGTGTACGCAATTTCGAATAATAACGTGTTCTCTCTTTCGGAATAGCAAGAGAGGTAAGTGTTTCTACACTAACAGGAATGACTGCTTTCAGTTCTGGTGCTATGGATAAGATCTCGATGCCGTGTGATAAAATCAGGTCTGGCCATTTCGAATAAGCTTCTGGAATAATCTGGCGCAGAAGGTCACCAGTACCTGTATAGGGTCCTCTAAGATTGCAATGACAATTGCTGACATAACATGTGGAGTATTGCTCTTCGAAGTACTTCTTTTCTCGGTCGCTGCGTCGAGATCCAATCAGCCATTGGTGTGTAATCGATTGTTTCATTTCGACTCATCCCCTCTGTTCCATTGATAAATTCCGAATTTCCCTTTTGTTTCTACGCTCTTTTAGGTATAGATAAAATACAATTCCATACTGGACTCCCGTTATAGACAAGAAAACAACGGAATCCCAGAATTTCATATCTTCTCCTGTAAATATGGAGAGAAAAATATTCGTTAAAAGTTGAATAGCGACCGGAATCATATAGAGCATCATTCCTGTCATCATCATCCAGCCAGTTGCGTAAAAAAAACTGTACCATCTCGCTACCTGATGATCCCGTTCCGTATACTTGGACATATCGACCATCTTGTTCTTTTTTCCAATTAGTCCATACCATATATTTTTCAAATGGGAACGTGTAGCCTCCTGAAGATTTACACACCCCAACATCGTAATCATTAAATAATAAATATCTGTTTGAAGATGAAAATAAAATTGCCAGAAGAAACGCAACAGTGTTGTAAATGCTAGTCCCATACAATATGCAGCTATGATTGTCTTCTCACCTGTATTTATCCAAATTGCACCAGCAACGATCACTAATAAGGAATACCACAAAATATCACCGAACATTCCAACTAAAAATGGAAGAACACGCTTTCGTTTTGGGAATCCCCAAATACCTGGCATGGAAGAAGTGAAGACCAAAAAGTACATTCTTCTGCCTATACTTAGTTCTGACGGGATACCCAGTCTTCGTCCGGCAAGCATGTGCATCCATTCATGAAACAAGATCCCTGGAATCTGACCGATCGTCATGCCAAGAAAAACCACCATGGCGTATTCGGAAAATAAGATGCTTAATCGACCCGGACGAATCTGTGGATATTGGTATAACAACCACAAGGCACAGGTTATGATGGCACCATAAATCAGCCAACCAAGTGGAGAAAAAGCTAGCTTACCCAACCATTGCCCCGATACTTTCTGCGCTTTCGTTTCCTTTTCCTCAACATCACAAATAAATGTCAGGTCACGTAATGTCTGCAAAAAATCATCCATGTCCACTTCATCGTGATAGGTATCTTGATACCAGGAATGCGCTTCGGCAACCCCCATGCCCTCTTGCAGTTTTCGCACAAGTGCTGCTCCATCCTCAGGAAAAACAGCAAACGTATCCGTCCCAAACCGCCCAATCAGGACTCCTTGCTTATCCTCCAGAAATGTTAACGGGTGTAATTGGATCATGCGATTTTCGTTCATGACTTTCCTCCCGGATGTTGTCATGCTATCTTCATAATTGAAAAAGAGGGGCAAATGCCCCACTTTTCCATGTTACTGACAAATCTTTATGCCTGCTCACAAGTGCAGTCGTACATTGTGTTAGCTACTGAAGTCAATTTTACAGGCTCGGTTTTTTGCACAGTAATTTTTTTCATAATAATACCTCCGATAAATTGTTATTTATACCATATTCGCGAATGTATGGTACATACTGGTAATGATAGCTTGTATTTTTCTGACTGTCAATAATCTTCTGATTTTTTTGAAAATAAAATATATTCTCGGGAGAAACAGGAGAAAACGAGGGTAATATCCGATTAAGAAAAACAAATCATTTCATTCGTCACCCACCCCATATAAATAAAAAACCTCAGAATTTTTTCTGAGGTCTAGTCACAGTTTCTAGTCTTCTTAATACGGTTAGAGTAGTATTCTATTTTGTTTTCATCAATAATTAAATCTCTTTTTTGAGTATCAATATTACTTAAATATTGAAAGATCCTTTTCTCAAATTCTTAACTGTGGGCATACTTATCTCAGAAAACTGCTTGTGTGTTAAGTACTGCCCACCTTCAGTGTTACGATGGTAGCTTTCATCTGCCACCAATTTTTCTATTTTTGCGATTCCATTTATTTTAATGCTTTTCCAATCTCCCACATTACTCCACCCTTTATATCTTAAGAGTCTTATCGCTTCCATTATGAATCAAATTTATTACGAAATAACCCTTCCACATTTAGGAAGGGTCTAGACACCAATGCTTCTTGCTTTAATTTTTTCCGTACTAACAGTGTACAGCACTCCACATGTGTGGTGTGAGCAAACTAGACAAGCTTCCGATGTGGCAGTATTCGCTAAGTAATATCCTAGATTAGCTCTCGACAGATGCATCCTTTTCGTCTCAGTAGGTATTGTGGATATTTGTGCAGAGAAGATGAATAAAAGCACCTTGGCAATAGTTGTCAAAGTGCTTTTGTTACACAAGAACAAAGAATCTGATATTACCACCCTGGGTCAGTGCCAAAGGAAACTACTTGAGAATGGTTTGGAATGTTTTGTACCTCATTTGCTTGAATAGTTAGAGGCACAGCAACTAAGAACACCGTCATAAATATATGCAAGAGAAGCCTGTTCATCACTTTCCCCTCCTAGTTATCTGGATATTATAAGCTGATTATATATATTTTGGATATCGTTTATTACGAAATAATCCATCTCTTTCTTGGTACAGCCAACCCCCGTTCGGGACTTACACCCTAGAGCTATCGCCCATGCTGGGCGCACTCAAAACAGCAGACGCCTCTTTTTCAAGAGGCGTCTGCTTGTAGACTGGCTATTTTCAGTCTTGAAATACGTAATTATGGTGTTTTAAGTTTTATTATTAATTTTCAGACATCTCGTTTATAAATTCTTCTTGTGATTTAAGTTCAAGTGGCTTTAATTTCTTCCCTTGGCTTTCCTCGCTCTCTGCTAAGTCCCAATTACCTTCTGAGTCTTTTAAGAACTGATAAATATGATTGTTACCATCTTGAGACTTAAATACTACAAAAATCTCAGATTTATCATGGTGTAAGTAAATGCCCGGAATAGAATCACCACTTTCGATTTTTTTAGGTTGGTAAATTGATTCATGCAATGCCTTGATAAACTTACCATACTCATTCATTGATAATGTGGAATTTTCCATTGTAAAATCAAAACGTTGAAAGAGATCATACTCGTCCGTATTTATATTTAATGAATTTTGTATCTCTTCGTAAATGGTTGTTAAATGGTTGGAAATTTCATTATCTTTATATTCTTGATAGGCAGCTAATTGTTTCATATTGTCATTTTTGATTCCTGGGTGGTCTACCAAATCTACCATTTCATGAAATTCAATGTAATCCAACTTTTTCTTGTCCCAAATTGCCGCTGATCCTATATTTCTCCATTCAGCTGCATCGACTTCTCTTGAACTTTTCACTTCTACTTCACCACTACTTGATTCATACAATCCAGTATTACTATCATACCACTGTGCATCCTTGGCAAGCTCAGCAGCTAAGTATAATTGTTCGTTACTGCCTTTGCTTCCTTTAATTTTAGCAGTTGTAGTTGCAACTGCTTTATAGTATGTTTTAGAGCCCTGCCATCCAATTTTTGGGATCGCTTTCACATTTGACCATGCTGCTGATGCACTCAGAGGTATAGATATAGCTAATACGGCAGTGGCAACAAGAGATACTACTGTTTTTTTGTGATTTAACATGTTTACTCTCCTTGAAATAGTATTAGTGTATTATATTTCCAATATTCCGCACTATTTTCATAATACACTATATTTTGGAAAATAAACGATTGTTTTAGGAAAAAAAGGATATTTTGTCATATTTCTTGTACAATAGATCTAATTCTATAGTTTTCAATTTGTTTATCACAAAACGAAGGATACTGCCATTAGAAGAGATCAGAGACATTTTCCTCCGCCCGTTGGGCATTTTTTCAGAGGAAAATTACTTCGGATTTATGCGGGTTGTGATGTGCTTTTGGGCATGATTCAAAAGGGGAATTGTTTGTCGGGCTATTGGGTAAAGAAACTCAAATAATATACTAAAGGAAAAGGATGTCTTCATTTTACGTTGAATGAAAAACTAAAGAATTAATTAGAGAATGAGAAAAAAACTATTTACAAATTACGCAAGGAGGGATAATGGTGTTAAAATCCAGAGAATTCCTATTGTTAATGCTTCTACTAGTTTGTGTGTTCTTGTTAAACGTTGGTTGTGTTCAAACCGATTCTAGGACCCAAGATAACAATAGTTATGAAGAGAAAGCAGTTCAAATTAAAGAGCAAGAAAAACCAGAAGAAGAGACTAATGTCCCTGTTAAACAGAGTAATGATACCCCCCAAAAAATCGATTTGATAAACACAAAGCTATCTATTGGGCAGGATGCTAAACAAGTAAAAGAGGTATTTGGAGAAAAATACGAGCAAGTAAATAGTCCTGAAAGGAATATAGTAATATGGAGGTTTGATTTCACTAATAATACAGAATATAAATTTATTCCGAGAGGTACGACACTACAAAAAATGAATGTTGACATTGTTGATCTAGAGGGTTTGAAAAATGGGATGCTCGATGGTCAGCTATTTGTAGAATTTGATAATAACGAAAAGGTTAGTACTTTTAGTTATTATTATAAAGGAGAGGGTAACGTTATTAATGTGAAACATGTTTTCGAGGATGGTACTATTAAGGAAGAGACCATATGAAAGAGTCACAGGATGGGCGAAGGGTTCATCGGGTAGCATGTAGAGGGTCTGTCAAAATTTTCGAGTAAACTCAAACAATTAAATATATGAAAAAGTTTCATTCCCTACTTAGGACCTCTTATTGGCAACCAATCGAGTCAGGGGCGTGAGGCGAAGCGCCCCCCTTGACTCGTTGGTGTAGAAGGAGTCAATCCTCTTCAGGGATGAAGCCTTTCTTTCATTTGTTAGATAGCTGCATGTCAATTGACAGTCCTTACTCTCATTGAAGGATGTGAGCGTGTGAGTAATCCTTTTGAAACCCTCATTAGTAAGATCAGGGGGAGTAGGACAAGTGTAGACGGGAACGTGCATATCAAAAACAAGGAGTATCAATTTACATTCTACATCTCGAACGAGTCTATCACAGATACAAAGGAGAAATTAAAATCGTTTGAGTTACCAGAGGATTACGTCAGTTTTTTTAGCCACTACAAAAGTGCAACACTATTCAAGAGCGCCAAGCATAACTCTGGGGGTTATGATGTGCTAAGTACCAAACTCGTCATTGGGTACTGGAAAGCCTACAGCATCGACCATCCTTACTATCCTATCGTTTGGAGCGATATCTCAAATAGCTGTATATGTGTGGATCAAGACAGAATACATAGTGGCAAAGGTTACCTCACATGGGTTGGATCGATACTACCAGACGATACTATCGACATAGACCTGACGTTCACAGAGTTGCTGGAACAACTTATTGAGCATGACGGAATTGAGTTTTGGGATCAACCCATTGAGGAGGAAGAGTAAGAAAAAAGGACGCCTTTTATAGTGCGTCTTCAGGATGAATCGGACGACTAATGCATGACTGCCAAAAAGCTGGGATTAAGCTCTCAGCTTTTTTCTGTAAGTTGGAGACGTTTTAACAGACAAAAAAGCAGAGGAAGTCCCTCTGCTACGCCAATACGTATCCACTATTTGTTCTTATTCTCTAACAGTGCCACACTCTCCACATGTGACGAGGTGACAGGGAGTACAACAGTACAATGGGATGACATTTGCTCTGTTATTCTAAACTCACTTAATAAAATTCAAACGCTCTTTTATGAAGAAGGCTAATTCTTGCGGAGCGAATTTAGCCCCATCGATGTAACCATCAGTACTAAACACTCCATCAACATGTCCTGAATCTAGTCGTATAAACATGATTCTCTCTGTTTCTTTTTCCTTGATCATCTCTCGTACTGCCCTAAACTCAAGCCCACACCACTCTTTCTCTTGATACTTTTCACATAAGAAAGCGACGATGAGTTTTGAACGATTCCTGTAGATATCTTGTAAGAGCGTATCCAGTGATGGTCTAGCTAATTGACTAATATAGTTATTATCATAAAATATATTTTCTTTATTGATTATCTTTTCAAGTTCATTTACAATATTCTGTACTAAACCTCGAGTTTCTCCCGCAAATGTAAAAGATACATCAAACACATGTTTCGTTATATCGACTGATTGATTTATTTTGGTGTTATTAAGATTTATTCCGACGAGTTGTAATTCCTTATATAAATCGACTTTCTTTATTGCCCAATGAGTTCTATTCAGTTCCCAGTTCTTGATATCTAATTCAAATTGCAGTTTGTGAAAAGACTCAAGCGGAAGTACTGCTACTTTCTGAAAAGTTATCTTCACCCCTGCTTGTCTGACTAAGATATCTGTTATATAGCCAAGGCAAGCATCTTTTTTACAGTAGTCTTCATATGCAAACACACACGGGATTTTTTTAATCTCTTCAATCTCTGTCCTTCCTAATTTGCTGTACCTCTCAACAATGTCTTTTTCGGTATACTCCCTTATGCAGCGATCTAAATCCATTATCTTGGTATCTTGTTCCCAAGCATTTTCATCTCCTGAAATAAGAAGATTATATAACTCGCCATCCATATGTTAATCACTCCATAAACAGAATCCTAGCTTAGAGAATTAATAATGTATTTTGAAAGGTACGTTAATTTATTTCCAAACTTATATTTATTTCGAATTAAAAGGTTTTTTAATGAAAATGTATCCGTAAATCTATCTCCAATAACCTTAAGAATAAAATCAATATCTCTTTCATAAAAACCTAAATCTTTAAGCATCTTTTTTGCTTTTGATTCAGTGAAGTATAGGTAGTCGATGCTGCTCTTTACTTTTTGTTCGATTATATCGATAAACCTTGGTTCAACTTTTTCACATTTCATAAAATACATTACAATCAATAATTTAGAATAAAAATTATGTTCAATATAACTTGATTTTAACCTCAGAGTTGTTGTAATTATGTGGTCAATATCTTTGATTGTTGAAGTCTCAAATGTATCATTAATAATCTTCTTTATTTTTAGCCTTTTTTTATTAAGAAGTTGATTTATTATCCTTGTCTCCAACTTATTATTTCTACCTTCAAAGATAAAATATAAGATTCGAATGAGGTTGGGGCGTCCTCTTTTCTCTTCAAGGAATATTAATTCCAACTCAGATAACAACTCATCTTTCTTAGAGCAATAGTTATTATAAAGTCTGAGAATTGTCCGAAACCTATACTTAGCACCAATGTTTTCTTTATATTCTTGATGAGTAATCCCCAACTTCTTCAGAAAATTCAAGTATTCTAATTCATGCTCAATGTTGTCTGTTTGAATATTAATATCTTCACTGTCTTCAGTTATTTCGAATTCAATTTTCTTTACAGCCTCTTCTTTAGAAAAATACGGGTCTGTTGGCCCTTTTACATAATGAGCAATGCCTAAATAATGTTCGAACATTCTGCCCGATCTTCCAACTAAATTGTAAAAATCAAACGCATCAAAACTACCCTCTGAAGTTCTAGATGGTTTAGATATAATTATATGCTTTGCAGAGGTATTAACTCCTTCAAGTAATGTTGAAGTACATAATAATCTACTATATTTTAAATCCTTTCTATCATATAAATCCAATTGATAAATTCTAATTCCTAACGGTAGTTGACCATTATGAACTAAGAATCCTTTCTCCATTGCTTTTACTAAATACCAATCTTCATGAATTTCATCCTTAAGCCATTCAATAAATTCACTAACCTCAGTCTCTTCCTCATGGATATTTTCAAAATTCGACAGATGTTTTTTAACGAATGAATAGATTTGTGTTACTGCCGGAAAGTAAATCATCGTCTTTTCATCCAGTGACAGCTTTTCCAAAATATCAATCACTGTGGAATTACGATCTTTTTCGTCGATGATGTCATAGGTTTTTATTTTATTTACAACCGGAGAAAATTCACTTCTTTGAAATACTGGCGTCTTCTGAAGAACATCTATATTTTGAATCCCGCTAATAAAGGGAGCTAGAAGCAAGTGTTTTTGAGCAATTTTGACCAAATGGTAATAAGCCAAATTTAATATCAGCACTCGATCATCAAGTGCATTTCTCTTTAACTTGTACACTTCATCAATAACTAAGAAGTCTATTTTTTCAAGTATTGAAAAGTTGGCATTTTCAATAGCTCTATCGTGGGTGAGGATAAATAAATTATTTTGGTCAAAGTTATAAACCTGATCTTCGTGTAGAGACAGGTACACCTTATATCTACTAAAAATTGATTGATACTTTTTAATAATCTTTTTATTATACTCGTCAACAAGTGCTAGTGTAGGAACAATTAATACAACGTTCTGTGGCTTCTCTCTAGCAATGTATTCAAAAACAACAAATGTTTTCCCAAAACTTGTGGGTGCACTGAAAATCACACCATCATTTCTTTTCAATTCATTAATAATATTCATTTGCTCAGGATGCAATGAAATATTATCGTCAAGATATGAGGTTGCAAAAGAATTATAGAAAATTGAGTCAAATGAATAATTCTTTGAATACATTGTTAAGCCCAAAGAATATAATTTATCGGCAATTTGCTGTACTTTTCTTGTTTTGTTTTCTGATTCTTCAATTTCTAAAATGGTATTTTCTCTAACTGTTTGCAGCCGCATTGTAATCCTCCAACTTCTCACTAATAGTGTTAGTTAGATGACTGAAGAACTTTCTTTTATTATGAATTGGAAGTGAAATTACATAGTAAATTGTGTTCAGGTTAAAGAATCTTGTTCGTTTAATATTTTGGTGTAATTTATGTAGAATTACTTCAGGATCAGTTTCTTCTCCATGTGCTATGAAAATCGGTACTCCAATATTTTGGGTTTCCGTTTGAGATAAAAACTCATCAAATGTTAAACAGACTTCTGTCTGTCCATGAAATAACTCTTCTAATCCATTTAGTTTCAAATGGCTATTTGATAAGACTAATGAATACTCTTCTCTGATTTCCTTCTCATAATTTTTCAGAGATTTTTTCACCAACGCAATTCCATTATCTAAAGTATTTGCAACTTTTGATTCACCAAAAAGAATCATTTTATTAGCAATGTCTAAAAAAAGCGCATCAATTCCATACACGCTCATGTTTCTATCGGTAGTTAGTTTAACTTTTGGAATTATGCAATTAAAATTAAAGTAGTCAGATAGGAATATATGAAAAATATATTCACCTATTCTTCCGATCTTGCTTAGCCTTATAAACTTTGTTCCATTTTTAATTTTTACCTTATCATACTCATCAACTAATACATCTTCTAAATCAAGATCAATTTCTACCCAGTCCACATTTTCTTCGTCAATGAACTTTTCCAATTCTCTATATAAGGAAACGTAATTCTTCCTATCGGGTTCGAAGCTGATTGCTGACTTATTTTTTGCATAACGTAGTAAATTATCTTCATTGAGTACGAATTCTATTAAGCCCTCAAGAAATAATGGTTCATTTTTAATCTCGATATGAAAAAAACTATAATTATCTACAATATTGTGCACTTCAAATGATTTATATTTCTTGGACGTATATTTCACAGAAGTACTCACGATTTTCACCTCGAAATGACGAATACTTACAGAAAATGAATTACCTGATTCTATAGTACCATATTTTGGGCGATTGTCGTCGAATTAAGTTGTGAACCATTAGTCACCCAGTGCCTGATGAATTGTAATTAATTACTTACGCAAAGTTTACCCTCATTTTCTCCGCACAAAATTTCCCCGAATGTGCTCTACCCGCACTTATAAGGCTACATTTATAACCTAATTCCCTTATCTTCTCCACTCCATTAATCACTAAAATTACTAAATTCCACCGACAAACACTCTTAAAGTGTTAACTTCGCTTTCTCGAGTTATTTGCATTAGTTGCGGGTTGAAATCCTCACCTGCTTTTTGTTATTTCATGACAACCTGTTCTTATACTGACCTCAAAAGTATGAAAAGAGGTGAAAACATGATTATCAAAAGCAATAGGCTAATGACGGTTGAAGAAGCTGCATACTTTATGAATCTTTCTACGCGAACCATTTACAGAAAGGCTTATGAGGGAGAACTTCTTGCCTACAAGGTCGGGGGAGTTTGGAGACTAGAACCACAACCACAACTTGTCTATGAGTATGTTCAACAAACCAATCGAGTGGGAGCGATTCGAAATGGATAAATACTACAGCTCGAAAGCTATCTAAGATGAAATCAGGGCGGTTCTTGACCGAAGATTCTGTTTGGGGTTGGGTAAGAACAGGAGAATTACAAGTTGAACGAGTCCCTCCGCATGTTCAGTCATGGGGAAAATATCCTTACTGGACAGATGAAGCACACCTTAGAGGAGTTCTAGAATCTAAGGGTTACGATATCGAATCAATCTTCGAGTAAAATATCGCAATCATTAGAACTCGTATAACGATGATTATATCAAAACCATATGACGCTTTACTCGTGGCTTTGCGGTAGCACACGTAAAATAACCGCCCCTGCGTTCACAAGTAGGTGTTGCCCCGTTAGATGGTTAGGTAGTTTATTTTGAAGTTGTACTTCATCCTCAGATACTACAATTATTTGTAGCCCCGTCACGGTCGCCTAAGAGCGAGGGATTCATGACAGGGCATGTTTATCATGCACGTGGTAAAGCCGTACCTGAGCACTTCATATGTCATGTAGGAAACCTAAACCCACATGTGTTTCCCATTCCCCTACCCGTTAAGGGGAATAATGTTTCCTTACCCACCTGTGATTCCCCCAACAAAATTAAAAATAAGAAATCAGGGCGCAGCCCCCCGAGCGAAGCGGAGCGGCTACTGATAAGACATAACCCACCCCGAGGGGGTGGGGAAGAACAACTAAATAATCGTATACAATGATACTCTTTGGTAATATGAGAATAACTCCGTTATAGGATGGTGTTATTGAGAATGACATTACCTACTCAATTAGATGGTGCGGAAGTCATTTGACTTACTAAGAACGATATAACTCGTCATTTGAGTTCAATAATTTTTGAAGAAGAGAATGACGAGAAAAAAGAAGTACCTATTACAGCTTTAGCAATAACAAACTATATAGATGACAACAGATATTATCTTTGTGATACGAATTGGGAAGTAGTTAATGACTATCTCCTTGAATCTATTGATGAAGCATTGGGATTTGCAAAAAGAAATTTTGACGTTCATGAGCATGATTGGATAATTATAAACAGCTAAAGCTTATTCGCAACAGTCCCCCACCATAGAACGATTGTTAGCTTAAAAGGGGGATGCAACAATGATAGTAGAACGTTCATTTACAGGCACTGTATCTCTCGAGGAAATTCTGTCCTCGATTCTATGCCTTCAGATTGACTCAATTGAAGCCGAAAAGTACGATAAGGATAGAGCAAATGTCATTCCTTCACACATGGAAGGAGTGGCGAAACAATGAAGTGTGCTATTTATGCTAGGGTTAGCACAAAAAGAGAAGAACAGCTTGCAAAATCAAATTACCTTGGCTGAGAACATTGCCAAAGAGCAAGGCTTTACAGTCGTTGAACGGTACATTGACAACGGAATAAGTGAAAGTGGACTGAAGAACCTCACCGCAATTCTACGGTTGCTCGAAGACGCCAAAAAGAAGAAGTTTGATGTTGTCATCACAAAATCAGTCTCTAGGTTAGGTAGACATACAGCTAATAGCATGAAGACAGCTGATGACCTAGAGAGGAACAACATTAGGCTCATCTTACCCGAAGATGGTTATGACACCCAAACGAGCAATAGTAGGCTCAACTTCAATCTGAGAGCAGTACTGACTGAAGAGGAGAATTTCGCACTGTCTAATAGAATTAAATGGGGACTTAAATCAAGTGCAACTCAAGGAAATCGCGTAGTTTCTGTCCCCCCTTATGGTTATCGCACCAATTCTACAACTAAGAAATTGGAGATTGAAGAAACAACCGCTTCAACCGTCAGAGAGATATTCAGACTTTACTTACATGATGGGCGGGGCATGTTTAGCATCGGAAATCTTCTTATGCAAAGATGTGTACCAACACCAAGAGCAAGTACAGGGGCGGCAAATGCAGGGCTAAAGTGGCATCAGAATACGATCAAAGGTATCTTAACCAATCCAGTCTATACAGGTAAACAGGTATTTCACAGAGAAGAAACAACTAGAGTATTGGCAGCATCAGAGACTTACAAGGTGAGACGTAAAGTTAAAGACGATGCTCAGGTTGTTATCGAGAACTCACACCCTGCTTTAGTCTCTGAGAATGACTTCTTTGCCGTTCAGGAACTAATAAAGAAGAAAGGTAAGCATAAGAGCAACGGTAAAGAAAGTCTGTTCTCGCACCTCGTTAAATGTCCTGATTGTGGGAGTGGGATGCACTTCAAACCTGATAGACGCAAAGGTGCATACGTTTGTGGCGGCTACGTGAAGTACACATCTTCCTATTGTACGTCCCACATTATCGAGGAAAAGGTACTTCTACAAGCTGTAAAAGCTGACCTGAAATCCTTGATTAAGGACTCGGTGAAGATTGAGACTCTTCTATGGTATTGCCGATGAAAAAGCAATGTCTGTTCAATCTAATATCCAAAAGGAACAAAAGCGGATAGAGAAACAGCTGTCTGAACTGGATTCAAGGTTTGATAAATTGCTCAACTTACATCTTGAGGGGGCAATCACAACTGAGCAATTCAAACATCAGAATGAACGTAACGCTCAACAACAACAAGAACTGATAACTAAGAAAGCCGAACTCATAATCGCCTTAGAAGAGAGAAATAACCTCACAGGACGCAAAGAAGCCTTTAGAAAGGAAGTTGAACGCTTCACAGACCTAGACATTAATGATGAACAGGTTCTGAAGCAAGTCCTTCAAAGGCTTATCCAAACAATCGAAGTATTCGAGGATGGAAAGATTTTTATTAGCTATAGACTTTCCAATCCTCTTCCCCCGAATTTAGGTACAGTCTAACGGGCTGTATCTTTTCTTTCAAGTCTCACTGTGCACTCAACGTGCCCCGTATGCGGAAACATATCCACCGGCTGCACTTCCTTCACTGCGTAACTCTCCGCAAGCACCTTCAAATCCCTCGCCAACGTAGAAGGATTACAAGAAACATAAACCACTCTCTCCGGCTGCATCTCCAAGATCGTCGTCAACAACGCCTCATCACAGCCTTTACGCGGCGGGTCAACCACAATCACATCCGCTCGTATGCCCTTCTCTTTCCAAGCAGGAATAACAACCTCCGCAGGCCCTGCCTCAAACGTCGCATTCTCCACGCCATTCAACTGCGCATTCCGATTCGCATCCTCAATCGCTTCCGGCACAATCTCTACACCGTACACATGCTTGGACTTCTGCGCCAAAAACAGCGAAATCGTCCCGATGCCGCAGTACGCATCAATGACGGTCTCCGTACCAGTCGCACCCGCATACTCCAACGTCTTGTTGTACAGCACCTCGGTCTGAGCAGGATTGACCTGATAAAACGACCGCGCCGAAATGGCAAACTTGATCGGACCGATATAATCGTAAATCACATCGCTGCCCCAGAGCGTCACGGTCTTTTTGCCAAAAATAACGTTGGTCTTGTCCGGGTTGATGTTCTGCACGATACTCGTCACGCCAGCGACCTGTGCACGAATCGCTTCCACCAGCTGATCGCGCTGCGGAATCTGCTCCTCAGTCGTTACGAGCACGACCATGACTTCCCCCGTCTTGACGCCAACCTTTACGACCACATGGCGAAGCAAGCCTGAATTTCGCACCTCATCATATGCCTTGATATTCAGCTTGGTCGCCGCCTGCTTCACGGCTGCCACTGCTTCATCATTCGCCTGATGCTGGATGAGGCATTCGTTCATGTCGATGATCGAGTGGGATTTCTCCGCGTAAAAGCCGCCGACCAACGCCCCGTTTTCCTCGCCGATTGGTACCTGCGCTTTGTTGCGATAGCGCCACGGATCACTCATGCCGAGTGTCGGATGAACGGTAATAGCCCCTTCCCCTTCGACTTGGAAACCGCCAATGCGCCGCAGGTTGTCCCGCACGATTTGCTGCTTGTGTCGCAGTTGCTCCTCATATACGAGATGCTGCAACGAACAGCCTCCGCAACGGTCGTACAGCGGACAGGGCGGCTGGAAGCGATGGGTACTCGCTTCTACTACTTCTGTCAGCTTGGCAAAGCCGAAGTTTTTCTTCACATGATCGACGCGCGCATGAACTCGCTCTCCTGCAAGTGCGCCATCTACGAACAGCGTATATCCTTCAATCCGACCGACTCCTGCTCCTTCGTGGTTCAGTCCGGTTATCTCCACTTCCACGGTTTGTCCGACACGTACAGGGACGTCCAGCTCCACTTTGGCTGTCGGGTGCGGACCGCGCCGCTTCTTTGTTGTCTTCGCCACTATCTATTGCTCCTTTTATCTTGCTCTATAGGTTTTCGTTTTCGCTCTAGGAAACATGCAGGGATGCACAGCGAAAAGCGGCATCCCCACGGCTATTGCTATTCATTTTACTATCTTCTTACGGGACGAACAACTCGATATGCCCCGGCAACGCTTCCACCACGCAAGGCAGCTGTCCGCCCAGCTCACCGTCCAGATTGAGCTGAACCGTCTCTCCGCTCGGTGAAGTGGCTTTGATGTAATCTGCCTGGAAATACAGGATGTTTGGGTCCTTCAGGTGCTCGCCGCGAACCGCCTGTGTCGCCAAGCGAATAAACTCCGCAATATTCAACTTCTTCACGACGATGACATCCAGCTTGCCGTCTGACAAATCGGCTTCCGGGGCGATGTTGTCAAAACCGCCTACCGAGCGGCTATTGGCGATGAGGAACACCATGATTTCTTCATCCAACAGCACCTCTCTACGGCTTTCCAGACGAACACGGATCGGGTGCAGCGACGGCAGCTTCTCCAAACCCTTGACGTAATACGCCATTTGTCCGATTAGCGTTTTCAGCTTGCTCGGAACCTCATAGGTCAAATTCGTCAGTGAGCCGCCACCCGCGATATTCATAAAATAGCGGTTGTTGATGCGTCCCAGGTCAATACGTTTCTTCTTGCCCTTGGCGATAATCTCCGTTGCACGCGTGATCGATTTCGGTATACCGACCGCCCGGGCAAAATCATTACTCGTTCCGCAGGGGATTATTCCAAGAGATGGACGTGCTTTATGCTCTGCCATCCCATTGACTACTTCATATATGGTTCCATCTCCACCAGCGGCCAGGATGGCGTCAAAACCGCGAGCTACTGCACGAGCAGCTTCTTCTGTCGCATCATCTTCCCCTTTGGTCGCATAGCATGAAGTTTCATATCCGGCCGACTCCATTAAATCGAGGATTTCCGGCAATCGCCGACGCACGATCTCCCGGCCGGAGCTTGGATTGTAGATTAATCTGGCTCGTTTCAAGGCAGATACCTTCTTCCTTCCCTCGCTCACGGGGGTACTCTCTTCCATCATATCCTGTATAGCCATTTTTGGGAATCGCTATGCTCCATATAGCGTGATAAGATAGAAAAAGATGGAAATTAAGGAGATTGGGGAGACGCTTGTGAAGAAGATCATCGTGGGAGTAGATGTGGGTGGCACTGCAATCAAGATGGCTTTGATTACGCCAGGCGGTGAGCTGGTTACAAAAATGCAAGAACCGACGCCTGTTGCGGACGGCGAGGATGGCATTTTGCAAAAAATCGTAGACATGTCTCATGATCTTCTTGCGCAGCATGACTATTCTCTTTCGCAAGTCTGCGGAATCGGTGTAGGAGTACCCGGACCCGTCGATGGCGGGAAGGGAATTGTCTTCCAAGCGGTGAATCTTCACTGGCGCCAACCCGTTTTATTAAAGGAAAAATTGGAAGCCCTTACAGGTCTGTCGGTCGCGGTTGACAACGATGCCAATGTCGCAGCCCTCGGAGAAATGTGGCAAGGTGCAGGCCAAGGTGCGCAAGACCTCGTTCTCATCACGCTCGGCACAGGTGTAGGTGGAGGCGTCATTTTGAATGGAAAGGTCATCCATGGCATCAACGGTGTTGGCGGCGAAATCGGTCACATTACCATGACCCCGGATAGCGGTGCCCCCTGCAATTGCGGCAAAACAGGTTGTCTCGAAACATATACGTCTGCGACTGCTATCATTCGTGAAGGGCGATTTGCAGCTACAAACGGATCAAGCCCGGCGCTTGCCGCTGTACTAGCCGCCAAAGGAAACATTGCTGCCAAGGATGTCCTCGAAGCAGCCGTAGCAGGAGACACAGCAGCTCTAGCCATTATCGATCAAGTGGCACTCTATCTCGGTCTCGCTCTCTCCCACTTGGCGAATGTTCTCAATCCGGCGAAGTTTATGATCGGAGGAGGCGTGGCCGCAGCAGGTGACTTCCTCTTTTCCCGAATCCGTGAATCATTCAAACGCTTCGTTCCATTCACCTACGTCGTCGAGTCCACAGAGATCGTTCCTGCCGAACTCGGCAATGATGCGGGTGTGTACGGTGCGGGCTGGTTAATCCGCTCACAAATGAACGAATCCTGATCGGGCCACATAAAAGGAATGGACGCTCCTGCACGTGAATCCTCACAGCAAGAGCGTCTTTTTGGTATAACTTTATGAAGAAGCCTGCCTGGGTGCCAGCTCTGGCTCCCCGCCTTTCCCGGAGACAATCAGCGCAGCACCGACGAGCACTGCACATCCTCCCAACAGCTGAAGAAGGCTAAAAGCTTCGCCAAACAACATCGCCGAAAACCCAAACGTGACAACGGGCTCCAGCGTGCTTAGTACCGACGCTTTGGTTGACCCAATCAACTGCAAGCCGCGGAAGAAAAAACTGATGGCGACGACCGTAGAAAAAACGACGATCCCCAGCAAACAGGGCAGGTTCATCTCCGTGTTCAGTGCTTTAACCCCGCTCCTTCTCTGCGGAATATGCGCGACGCGAGAAAAATAGTGAAAACCACATAGACAAGCAAGGAGCCAATCCCTAGGAGTGTATGCATCGGGTCGACCTTGCCATAAAACACTTCCTTGGACAGTGCGACACCGTTGAACACGGGCATCACGTAGTAATGCGTAGGGATGTCGACCGGACTGACTGGCATCAGCATATACGAGGGAACCATCGCCAAAAATATGACAGCACTCATGTACGTCTGCCCCTCTTTAAAAGACTTGGCAATCGTACTCAAAACAAGCTCCAACCCTGCAAAAAGCGCCGCCAACAACAAAATCGTCACGATGAGCACCAACAAAGTGGCAGGTGAGAAGAAGGCGAGTGTAAAATGATCTCCTTCCATCCCCATCGGTCCCATACGCATGGCCAGGGTGACAGAAATCAGCGACGCTACTGCCCCCATGGTACTCATGGTCATGACAGCCAACAGCTTTGCCGTGAGGATGTGCTGGGCTGCAATCGGCGCCGTCAACAGCGATTCGAGCGTTCCACGCTCTTTCTCACCAGCGACGAGATCATTCGCTGCGGCCATTCCCGCGGATGCCAGTGAGACTACCAACATCAACGGAATGATGCCAGCCAGCATCCCTCCCGACTTCCTTTCCTCAGAGGCTGCATTTTGAAAGGTGGGGACAATCGGTTGAATCGTCTGCTCGGACAAGCCCGCTTGGTTCAACCTTTTCGCTACGACGTCTTTGCTGTAAGACTCTACTGTCTGCTCGATCAATGTACGGGCATAGACAGATTTTTGATTGGTGGAGTCATAGGCAACCGATAACTGAGCTGTTTTGCCCGCCGCGATCTCCTCATCGAAGCCAGCCGGAATCGTCAAAATAGCGCGCAGCTGACCTGCTTGCAGTGCTTGCTCCGGATTGGCTGGCTCCAGGATTTGAACGGCAGAATTTTTTTGCAAAACCGCAATCAATGAGGATGATCCTTGAACCGCTAACGGGATGTACTCCCTCGCTTCTTTTTCCACATTGCTATAGGACGTCCCCAGCAAAAAGAAGACGAACGGAATGACGAGCAATGGCACCAGGAGCGTCCCCATCAACGCCTTGCGATCGCGAAACAAGTCCATCAGTTCTTTTTTCAATACGGTCCAAACGACATGCGAGCCCATCAGCCTTCGCTCCCTTCCACGACAGCCATGAAAATGTCGTCCAGATCCTCTGTCCCAAACTGCTCGCGTAAAGCATCCAATCCCCCAGCGAACCGCAGCTTACCCTTGTGCATGAGCGCTACCCTTTTGCACAGCTTGTTAATCTCACCCATGTTGTGACTGGAGAACAGGATCGTTTTCCCCTCTTCTTGCAGCTTTCTGACCATTCTTCGGAAGATTGTAGCGGCCGTTACATCCAGTCCTGTCGTCGGTTCATCCAGCAAAATGACATCGGGATCGTGTACGAGCGTCCGGGCAATCGCCACCTTTTGCTTCATTCCCCGGGAAAAGGCCCCCACTCGCCTGTCGATAAAATCATCCATCTCAAGCATCCGGCTCAGACTATGAATCCGCTCCTCAAGCCTCGCTTGCTCCAATCCGTATAGACGACCGAAATACGCGATATTTTCCCGCGCTGTCAAACGGCTGTAAAGACCCACATCTCCCCCGAACAAAATGCCGATTCTGCGGCGCACTTCAAGTGGTTGCTGTCGAACGGAAAACCCACTAATCTCGATGTCTCCCTCGGTCGGGGTCAAAACCGTCGCCATCATGCGCATCGTCGTTGTCTTTCCCGCACCGTTTTCTCCGAGAAGTCCGTAAACCTCGCCTGCCTCCACCCGAAACGATACATGCTGGACCGCTGCGATCTCCTTGAATCGCTTGCTAACATCCTTGACCTCAATCAACAGCAGCCCCTCCTCTCCCGTATTTTCACTAGAATCGTACCTTCAGCAAGTACGACGCCCGCTTTTCTCCCGTAAACGTCACCTGTACGACACCCGTCCGCCCGCGCAAAACCCGCGGTATGACTCCAGTGACATGGAATTCCCGCCGCTTCTCATCGACTCGCGCGAAAGACACCGAGCCTGGGGGCGAAAAGACCTTGTCGCCTTCCAGTGTGTAAAACGAAAGGGTGATTTCACCGGTTTGCCCGTGGGCCTCTCCCGAAAAACGGATGATCTCCATCATTCCTGACACCGCTGACACTCCCGTGAGGTCAAAAAGCGGGTGACGCAGGTTCGCAAGCGTCTGCCCTTTTTTCCAGTCCTGCAAAAACGCATCAAACTCCTGCACAGCAACTATCCACGCCGCCGAGGAAGTCGTAGGGACATGCGAAGGTATCGCACCAAACACCAGCGCAGAAGACGTCATCACCAGCGGCAACCAAATAGAAAACATGCTAATTCCCTCCAATAATTGGTTGCCCTTAGCATGCCCTCACAAAAGTTACCCGTATGTGTCTTTGGCGAATCTGAATCTTTTGACTTTGAAAGCTGTAACCCTCGTATCCTACAGAGGATAACGCTCTTTCCACTTTGTCAGGGAAAAGTCTTCAAACAGCGCGACGAAAGCCTCCGTATCGTTAATATAATGACGAGTTTCTTTTGCCTCTGGATTCTTTTCTAGAAACAGAGTCGCTACCAAATGGCTGACAGGAACACCTTCTGCCTCTTGATCATAAATGCCTCGCTCAGCGAGTACTTTTCCAAAAAAACGCACATAGGTGACGGTTATTGTTTTTTCTTGACCGTTTTCTTGCCATGTAGAAATGGAACGATCAAATGTATCAGACGGTGATCCACCTTTTCCAGGTGCCACACTTTCTCCTGCAACAGAAATGAGCTTCATGTACTTCCATCCTCCTTTTTCTTCCTGTACGTTCATTATAGGGGAGAGTGGAAATTGTTACAAATTGCTTTGTCATCTGCCATTGGAAAAACCACTGCCTTTATTTGTCTGATACACTAGATAGAACAGTTTAAAAAACTCCGAAATTTTTTCGCATCCCGTGTCAGATAATCCGTGAACCAGAAGTCTACACTGTAAATCAACAAATCACGAGGAGTTATTGCGATGGATCACTTGATAATCAGGCCCAAGACTCATGAGGAACACACCCAGATAGAAGACGAGGCTCTGGTAGAGCAGGCAAAAGCCGGAGATCAGGAGGCGTTTAGCGAGCTGGTCAGGCGTCATCGCTCCAAAGTATACGGCTATGCACGGTCGTACACACAAGAAGCCTTTCTTGCCGAAGACATCGTTCAGGATGCTCTCATTCGCGCCTTTTTGCACCTTGGAACGCTTGTGGACAGCCGACGTTTCCTTCCTTGGCTGCATCGGATTGTGCGTAATCAGGCGTACACCCGGCTTTCGAAGGGTCCGCAAAAAAGGGAAACCGTCTTCTCGAGTCTAGGCAAACAGACGCATGAGCAGGAACCGACTGACTGGGAAGACCTCGATAGTATCCTGCACAGGCTGGGACGGTCTTGGTCACACTCTGCGCAGAACACCAATCCCGAAGAGGTCATGGTGCGTCGTGAACTGTTTGAGACGATCAGGAGCCTATTGTATTGCCTCAATCCTCGGGAGAGACGGATTGTGGAATCTCACTTTTTTGATCATTTGGCCCCTCATGAGATCGCCCACATGTTCCAGATGTCCCAGGCGAATGTCTACCAAGTGCTATCGCGTTCTCGCAAAAAACTGATTCAGGAAAAAACTCGTGTCGTTGTTGATCAATACATGAAGACGAGAAAGGTTGCGGGGAGTATGAAACAAGCAGTATTGAATAAACCAGAAGCATTCACGATGCCTACTTGGGTTACTTGCGCAGCAGCACTATACGGATTGGTAGAATCGACCGAACGAAAAATGTCTTTGCCGATGATCCTTGGCCTGAGCGGCCATGCCTTTCGCTTGACGATCGTTCCTGAAAATATTCATATTGCGGGCCCGACGATGTTTCACTTTCAACGAGTCTTGCAGCAGGGTTTGAAAAACATGGGCTTTGAATCTCGTGCCGTCACCTCGTATCATCTTTCCTGCGAGCCAAGCATTAATGCCAATCAAGTAGAACCTTCGCTGCTCAGCCCGGAAGCAAGCCAGAAGCGCCAACTGTCTGTCCTCTTGCCAGAAGCATTGGAACTGGTTCACCGCTCCATCGACAAAGGGCACCCTGTGCTTGCTTGGGACCTGTTCATGCCAGAGTTCGGATTAATCTACGGCTATGATGATGAAAAAAGAGTGTTTTTCGCAGGAGATAACTGCCGAAACGACAGCAACATTCCTTATGAAAACGTGGGGCGGGGTATCCTCGAGGAGCTATTTGTCCTTGCCATCGACCGTGTGATTCCGATCGATCAACGCACGATGCTCACAAATGCCCTCCAATCTGCACTCGTTCATTATCGTGGAGAAGAACCGCAGGACCCGAGCTGCGTCAATGGTCTAGCCGCCTATGCTGCTTGGCAGGAAGCCTATGAAAAGGGAACGGTTGAGTCGAATGGCAACGCGTATACGACCGTGGTGAACGGGGATGCGCGTCGCTACGCCTCTCTTTTCTGGAGCGAAATCGTTGATACGTGGACAGATTCTGTGTTTGATGAGGTTCGACCACTGATGAAAGAAGCGGCTGGCTTGTACGGGGCGATTGCCGATGGATTTGACACGTTAAGCAAGCTCTTCCCATTCCCGGCTGGGGGCCAGCCGAACGATGCGGAGCAGGGCAAGCAGGCTATTGCGTTGTTGCAGGCGATTGAACAAAATGAACGTGCTGCCGTATCGGTACTGGAACAAATTCAGATGGGACTCATTGCGAACCAAGCTCGCTCATAGAAGGGACAGCAAAAAGAACGCAGTCAGAAAAGCTGCGTTCTTTTTCGTTCGAATTATTCCTCGTATTCGCCCCATTCAAGTTTGCCGTTTACGGCATCTACGTAAGGCCAGCCCTTGCTCTTGTCAACCGTATAGACAAGGGTGAGAAAAGGAGCTTGCTTGCCATTGTAGGTTGGCCAGAAGTAGGACAGCTTTACAGGTAGATTTTTGGCTACGATTTCAGCAGCTTGTTGCTCCGTTACGGATGGCTTCAGGATGGGAAGAGTACCCTCTTTTTCCGGTAAATTCGCAATGAAAGTAAATACTTGTCCACTCTCTATATCGACCATCATCCAATAGTAACGGTCGAACACAGGCAAACCATCGTGCAGTTCATAAAACATGAAAGTATACGTTCCTGTTCCTGTATCCTCCTCCTCTTTACCCTCTCCTTCATTCAACTCAATCATCCAATCGGCCAATTTCGGCTGTTTATATGGATCAAATATCTCAACCTGCCATTCAGTAGAGGATTTAGCGACATATGGCTCGATGAAGGAAATTGCTTTTTTCAAGGCTTCTTCTTTCGATAAGGGAACAGGCAGGCTTTTTGTTTCCATAAAAATATCCGCACTAGTGACCGCTCCCGTAGAAGCATCCACCGAAATGGATACGTCTTCATACCCAAACTCATCGCTCCAGGAATGTATGAACTCACCATCAACTTCTTCTGTGATGTATTCTGTGAACATCACCTTCGTATCCACGTCAAACAAGCCCGCCACGACTTTTTCTCCATCTGCCCTGCTTTTGACAATAAGCGGCTCTCCTTTTGGCGATAGCGTGAGCTTCTTCAAATTGGCAGGGTTTCTTTTTCCATCCCCAGCAATCTCTGTTCCCTGCATGAAGTCAATCTGCTTTCCTGTCACGGCATCGATGTAAGCGTTATTCATCCATGCGTATTGCATGCCCGGCTTGGCATCTTTCCCTTCCAGCACATAGCCCAAACCAAGACGCTCAGGAGTGAAAAACTGCTTTTTGACAGCTTCAGGTGTCAGTGCCGTTTTCGGATCTGGGACCTTGGTATCTTTCAAATCAAGTAGCTCACTGGATACACCCAAGATATGACCAGCATAATCGGTCGACACGTATATGCCCAGCCCATTCCCCAATATCTCCAGCCCATTTAGTTCAACTGGATAATAAACGGAGCGGTATATTGTTGAGTTATCAGTCAAATATTCAGGGTCTTCCTTTTTAACAGCTTTGGATAATTTAGGCGAGCCTGCTTGTTTTCTTTTGTCTGCCCCTAATAACTCAAGCACTGCTTTTTCTGCCCGTTGCAAAATAATCTCGTCTGTCGCAATTTCACCTTGCTTCCAAATATGCAAACTGGCGCTGTACATGAACAACTCACCTGTTTTTCTGTCAAAGACAACAGTGGCACTCATGTCATTGGATTCGGGACTTTCCAGATTGAAGTTTAACAGATTTTCATCCATTTCATGTTTCACAATCGTTCGTTTCGTCAATGCTTTCAATGCAGGCTCCAGCTTTTCTAAAGCAGCTACGATCTGAGTGGCCCGCTCCGGGAGCTTCTCCTCGCTTTTTGTTGCAGATGCACTGTGGCTAGGATGGATTTCAGGACTTGCAGCCAGGGCTGTTCCACTTGTTCCTGGCAACATCATTGCTATTGTCAATGCGATTGCTGTGCGTTTTCCATTTCGTTTCATAAAATCTCCTCCTTCTTTCTTAATCCTCTATCTCGTCCCACGTAAACGATCCATTTACAGCATCTACAGTTGGCCAGCCTTTGCTAGTATCGAGTTTGTAGGCAAGAATCGGAGCATCATGATCACTAGATGTCGGCCAAATGTAAGTCAGCTTTACCGGTACATGTTTGGCGAAAATTTCAGCAACCTGCTGGTCTGTTACGGATGGTTTGAGTACAGGATATTTGCGATCCTCTGCGGGAACTGAAGCTAGGAACTCTGCGACTTGTCCTTTAATTGGATCAATAACTACTCCAAAGGAATACTCCATGACTGGGATACCGTTTTGTTTCTCAAAAAATAAGAAGCCATACTGTTCTGCTGATTCCTTTTTCTCAGTCTCTTTGGCACTATCCCTATTTGAATAAATCTTTAATGCCAATGGATCTTCTGGTCTGACCCGTTCATACATTTCAACTTGCCATTCAGATGTTTTAGCAAAAGGCTCTAAGAAAGCAGTCGCCTTTTGTAACGACTGTTCTTTGGTTAGCGGAGCAGGAAGATTTTCGATATGTGCCCAATTCAGGTAACCGCCAATCTCTCCCGTCAATTGGTCTACCGCTACAGAAGCATAATTGACTTCATTATAGTTCGCCCAATAATGATTGATTTTGCCCTGCTGTTGATCCTTCCTATAAGTCGGATACGTTTTCTTTGTATCGATCCCAAACAAACTCTCCAAAATTTGTGTATCCGTTGCGTTTTTCGCGATGAATGGCTTCGATTGAGGTTTCAAGGAAATGCTCTTGAGATCGGCAGTATTGATCTTTCCCTTTCCTTTCTTTTCTCCCCATTCAACGGCTATCTGCTTGCCTGTCAGCGCATCAAACACTGGTGATGTTCTCAGCTTGTATTCTAAACCAGTCTTGCCTTCTATTCCTTCCCATACGTAACCATAGCTAAAGCGTTCAGGTGTAAATATTTGCTTCTGGATGGCTTCTTTTGCTATAGCCTTTTTCGGGTCAGCAACCTGTGTTATACCTACGTCTATTGATGTAAACGATATACCTAATAAATGCCCCCCGTTATCCATATCCACTTCTATACCAAAACGTATTCCGTCTACCTCTAGACCGTTCAGCAGAATCGGATAATAAACATTTCGGAATTCAATCGAGTGTTCTTCACTGATCATGTTCCTTGATAATTGAGGGTCCTCCGTCATACCTCTCTTCTTCGCACCTAACAACTCCTGAACCGCTTTTTCAGCTTTTTGCAAGCTGACTTCGTCTGTTACTTTTTCTGCCTGGTCCCAAATGATTACGGCAGCTTCCAAACTAATCAATTCGCCACTATTACGGTCGAATAACATATACGCGTTCTCGTGCACATTGTCTGGATGGCTTATACTCATGGCCACTTGATTTTCATCGTTCTCGGAAACGAAGACTTCTCTAACTGTCAAAGCTTTTAAAGCAGGCTCCAGCTTCTCTAATGCAGAGACAATCTCTAGCGCACGAGCAGGCAGCTTGATTTCTTCTTCGGATGAGGCTTCTGTGTTCTTCAAGATCATTACCTGATTTGCAGCAAAAGCCTGCGCATTTGTTCCCAACAACATCGTTGTCACCGTAAAAGCAGTTGCCGCACCTTTCCAGTTTTTTGTCATGTACGTTTCTCCTAATCCATTATGATGATAGCTTCATCAATTCAATATTAACTTTTTTTCCACTATTTAGCATCATTTTTCAGTACCATAAAACAAAAACAGCACCCTCTCCATACAGAAGAAAGTGCTGCTTGTCTATGCGCCCTACAGGCTGTTCAATACTTCCTGAATCAACTTGTTTACCATTCCCGGGTTTGCCTTACCTTTGGTTTGCTTCATGACCTGGCCTACAAAGAAAGCTGCTGCTTTTTCGTTTCCAGACTTGAAGTCTGCCACGGCTTGCGGGTTGGAATTGACCGCATCGACGACGACTTGACGCAGAGCGCCCTCATCGCTGATTTGGACGAGTCCTTTTTCTTCGACGATCTGCTTCGGCTCTTTGCCGGTCTCGACCATCTCTTTGAAGACGGTTTTGGCGATTTTGGACGAAATGGTTCCGTCCTCGATCAGCTTGATCATCTCACCCAAGCCTTTTGGTGTCATTTTCACATCAGCAAACACCAGGTTGTTGGCGTTGAGGTGTGCCAACAGGTCAACCATCAGCCAGTTCGCTACTGACTTCGGCTCTGCTCCTGTTTTCACAGTCTCATCAAAGAAATCAGCCGTCTCCTTGGAGATCGTAATGACTCCGGCATCATCCTTAGACAAGCCAAACTCGTTCACATAGCGAGCCTGACGAGCATCTGGCAGCTCTGGAATGGTTGCGCGAACCGCTTCAATCCACTCCTCGGAAATCTGCATGCGAACCAGATCCGGGTCTGGGAAGTAACGATAGTCGTGCGCTTCCTCTTTGGAACGCATCGTCAACGTCTTCTTGTTCGCTTCATCCCAACGGCGCGTTTCCTGAACAACCTTGCCACCGGAAGAAACTACCTCCGTCTGACGCAGTACCTCGTACTCCAAGCCCATTTGTACGTTGCGGAAGGAGTTCATGTTTTTCAGCTCAGCCTTGGTTCCGAATTCTTCTTGACCATACGGGCGGATGGAAACGTTAGCGTCGCAACGCAGGGAGCCTTGTTCCATGCGAACGTCAGATACTTCCGTGTACTGAATGATCGCTTTCAGCTTTTCCAGATACGCACGTGCTTCTTCCGGTGTGCGGATGTCTGGCTCAGAAACGATCTCCACGAGCGGTACCCCGACGCGGTTGAAGTCTACGAGAGACTCTCCGCCAAAATCGCTGTGCGTCAGCTTGCCCGCATCCTCTTCCAGATGCAGACGAGTGATCCCAATGCGCTTCGTCTCACCGTTTACCTCGATGTCGATCCAGCCATTGTAGCCGATCGGCTGGTCAAACTGCGAGATTTGGTACGCTTTTGGCGAGTCTGGATAAAAGTAGTTCTTGCGGTCGAACTTGGTCTCGCGGGAAATCTCGCAGTTGAGGGCGAGTGCTGCTTTCATCGCGAATTCTACCGCTTGCTTGTTCGTTACAGGCAGTACACCTGGATGTCCCAAGCAGATCGGGCATGTATGTGTATTCGGCGGTGCACCAAATTCAGTCGGGCAGCCGCAAAAGATTTTACTGTTGGTCGATAGCTCGGCGTGAACCTCCAAGCCGATGACGGTTTCGTACTTGCTCATGCTCTTACCCCCTCACCCATTCCGGTTTGCGACCGTAGAAGCCTGCGGTTTGCTCATACGCATGGGCTACGCGCAATACGGTGGATTCGTCAAATGCACGACCTACGATCTGCAAACCGATCGGCAGACCGTTTTTGGAGAATCCGCACGGCACGCTGATTGCTGGCAGTCCAGCCAGGTTTACAGGAACGGTACAAATATCCTCCAGATACATTTTCACCGGATCATCTACGTTTTCGCCTACTTTGAAAGCCGTAGAAGGCGTGGTAGGGTGTAGGATTACATCGTAGTCAGCAAAAATGTTGTTGAAGTCCTGAATGATCAGGGTACGCACCTGCTGTGCCTTTTTGTAGTAAGCATCGTAATAACCAGACGAGAGCGCGTAGGTTCCGAGCATGATGCGGCGCTTCACTTCTGGGCCAAAGCCTTGGCTGCGGGATTCCTTGTACAGCTCGATCAGGTTTGCCGCATTGTCTGCACGCACACCATAACGTACGCCGTCAAAACGAGCCAGGTTGGACGAAGCTTCAGACGAAGACAAGAGGTAGTAAGCTGGCACTGCATATTCCGTGTGCGGCATGGAAACCTCGCTCCATGTAGCACCCATGCTCTCCAGCTGCTTCAATGCTGCAAGAACAGCATCGCGAACCTCAGGGTCAATCCCTTCTCCGATCAACTCTTTCGGTACCCCGATACGCAGTCCTTTTACATCTCCAGTCAATGCGGACAAGTAATCCGGTACGTCCACATTGGCAGAAGTAGAGTCGAATTCATCATGTCCCGCAATCGCTTGTAGCACATAGGCGGAATCCTCAACGTTTTTCGTCACAGGTCCGATTTGATCCAGCGAGGACGCGAACGCCACCAGCCCGAAACGGGAGACACGTCCATACGTAGGCTTCAAACCGACAACGCCACAAAAAGCAGCAGGCTGACGGATGGAGCCACCTGTATCAGAGCCAAGTGTGAAATAAAAATGACGTGCAGCCATTGCTGCCGCCGAGCCACCAGAAGAACCGCCCGGCACATAGTCAGTGTTCCATGGGTTTTTGGCTGGGAAAAATCCGGAATTTTCGTTGGAGCCGCCCATCGCAAACTCGTCCATGTTCAGCTTCGCAACAATTACCGCATCGGCATCCTTCACCTTTTTGGATGCAGTCCCGTCGTGGACAGGATCGTAGTTCGCCAAAAATTTGCTCGCGCAAGTGGTGCGGATGTCTTTTGTAACCAGGTTGTCCTTCAGTCCGGCAGGCAAGCCGTAGAGAAGACCCAGCTCCTCATTTCCCTTGACCAGACGCTCGTCCAATTGACGGGCATGAGCTAAGGCTCCCTCTTCATCTACATGCAGGACGGATTTGATTTCTCCGTCATGCTCCTTGATGCTAGCGATGGAAGCCTGCACCAGATCCGTTACCGAAATCTCTTTTGCGCGTAGGGCGCTATGTATCTCAGACAATCGCTTGTCAAACAGCGACACAGTGGGTTCCTCCCTTCTCGTTATCCAGTAGGTTATTCGAATACAGCCGGTACTTTAAACTGTCCGTCTTCGTGATCTGGTGCGTTTTTCAGCACGTCCTCACGCGGCAGGGACGGTCTGTTTACGTCTTCGCGCATCACGTTTTTCACGTCTGTAGCGTGGCTGGTTGGCTCAATATTGGACGTATCGAGCTCATTCAGCTTGGCTGCAAAATCAAGAATCGCATTCAGGTCTTTCGTATATCGCTCCGCTTCTTCCTCAGTGAGTTGCAAGCGGGCCAAATTAGCTACGTGTTCTACTTCTTTGCGAGTAATGGCACTCATTCTTTCCACCTCCGAATCGTATCACATAACTTTGATCTTACTTGAAAAGAGCAGGTTCAGTCAATTTTCGCAGGGATTTAGACAGGGAAAACAAAAATGTTTTCGGCAAAAAAATATTGATCGATTATTCACCAATAAAAACTTTGTCTCGCTGTTGTGGTGGGGAGGAAACAGGAGAAAACGCTCAGCTTCTTGTCCCACCCGCTGAGGGATTCACTGCCCGACTCCATGCAAAAAGCGAAACCGCGTCCAAAGTGGTCCACTCAGGATGTATTTCAGAGGTGGACGCTTAAAAGCGTGTTTCGCTTTTTGCATTCCGTCTCGGTCGGTGTACCAAAGATCTTCGCTTATTTCTCCTGTTTCCTCTACGAGCTTTCCGAGTTAATCGTTTTTTAAAGAAGTGAAAGAACGAAGAACCTATTCAGTTACGACAGAGAAGAATATTTCCAGACGTAGCGACTTGTGGAGTCCTACCAAGCGGAGAAGGGATGAGCGGGCAAAAGAAACGCAACCGTGCCTGTTCGACGTAGCGGCTACCACTTTTGCGTTTCCCCGTGAATCCCTTCGGAGCGGACAGTCTACTCTTCCAGTGGGACGGAGCCTGGAGCCTAGTCTGGAAATATTCTTCTCCCCACCGCAGCTGCATATTTAGAGACCTTAAGTTGTTGCTGTAGTGCTGGGGAGGAAACAGGAGAAAACGCTCAGCTTCTAGGTCCACCCGCTGTGGGATTGACTGCCCGTCTCCATGAAAAAAAGCGAAACCCGCGTCCAAAGTCGTCCATTCAGGGGGTATCTCAGAGGTGGACGCTAAGGGCTTGTTTCTCTTTTTTTCATTGCGCCTCGGTCGGTGTCCCTAAGATCTTCGCTTATTTCTCCTGTTTCCTCTACGAGCTTTCCGAGTGATTCGATTTTAATGCTTTATAAAGATGAAAGAATGTGAGTAGTTACGCTAGAGATGAATATTTCCAGACGTAGCGACTTGTGGAGTCCTACCGAGCGGAGAAAGGATTTGCGGGCAAAAGAAACGCAACGTGCCCACGCGACGAAGCGGCTACCACTTTTGCGTTTCCCCGTGAATCCCTTCGGAGCGGGCAGTAATCAACTCCCCGCAGGACGGCGCCTGGAGCCTAGACTGGAAATATTCTTCTCCCCACCGCAGCCACATCTATTAGAAAACTTCATCTACTAAAGAAAAACAAGTCCAAGGCATTTGCCCTGGACTGTGATCTCTTCTGTCGTTTGTTATTCTGCCTTCTTTTTCGCGAGCGCCTGCCCCATCAAGAGAGACTTTCCTTTTTCAACGCCTGTTGCCCATTCGAGCTCGTTGGACTCCAACAACAAAATGACGGTTGATCCAAATTCGAACCAGCCCAGCTCCGCCCCTTTTTCATAACGAGGTGTCCCAGCAATCTTCTCGTGGGTTTGGCGACCGTGCTTGATATTCGTCGTAGCTGTGTTGTAGCAGACCTTCACGCTGCCTACAAACAAGGCTCCTACTTTAACCAAAGCCATATCGCCCAGGCTATCTGTATTGATGTGAGTTACCAAGCGTTCATTGCGGGCAAACAAACGGTCTACATTTTCAATTCCGAGCTGGTTGACCGGATAGAGTCTGCCAGGCAAATAACAGTAACAGCTCAAATCGCCCGTTACCGGCATATGAATGCGGTGGTAGTCCCTTGGACTCAAATAAATTGTGATAAATTTACCACCGTAATAACGCTTGGCCTCTTCCTCCGAACCGCCCAATAGCTCACTCACACTGAACTCTTTTCCCTTTGCTTGAATCAAGGTACCTTCGCAAATATCACCTAACTGCGAAACGGTTCCATCTACCGGGCTGACGATGGTATCTAGGCCAGGTGCAATCGGTCTCGCTGCGGGCTTCAGGCGTCGGGAAAAAAACTCCTTCAGCGTGCGGTATTCCGAAGCCGGCTTTTCTATGATCGACGTATCAATTTGATAGTGCTTTATGTATCGTTGAATGGCTAATCGACTAAAGGGAGTAGCGGTAATTTTGCCCATAGTCCGTGACATCGCGTTTTGTGGCAAGCGATGAATGAGACCTGGGAGCAGCTTTTTGCCCATAAGAAAATGCTCCTTCGTAAAACAACAATACCCTTACTTTACCACTTCTGCTAACAGCCAGTAAACCCCGCACTATTACCAGAGGTTCATCATTTTCTTCGAGAGTCTTGCTATACTATAATCATTCTAACAAGCCAATTATCAGGAGATATCGGTTATGGTGAAGAAACTCGATATTACTACACTTATCAGTCAGCATGGTGATATCCTAACCAGTCTATTCGATCATATGTCGGACATGTTCTTTCTCATGGCAGTCGAACAAGATGCGGACGGGGAGTATCAGTTTCGCTATGTCTTGATGAATCCATCCGCTATGCACGTTGCCCAATTGTGCGAGGAAGCATACGGAAAAACGTTTGAGGATGTGTATCCTCATGAAAAAACCAGCTTATTACAGCACATGTACACGCAAGCAGTAAAAAGCGGGAGTCCGATCCACTTTACTGCGAATGGTGACATCATTGGCGAATCCATTCTTTCTCCTGTCTACGATAGTAATGGCGTATGCACGCATGTCTTTTCTATTACCCGCGATGTTACCGAGCGCACAAATCTGGAGTCGCAGCTGGCTTATATGGCGTATCATGATGTGCTCACGGGATTGCCGAACAGACGCCTTCTCTCCGAAAAGCTCCAGCAAGCTCTACGTGCAGCCCAAGCAAAAGAGGAGATAGTCGCTGCCCTCTATCTGGACTGTGATCGTTTTAAGGAAATCAACGATACGTGGGGACATGACACAGGAGATCTGTTTTTACAGATGCTGGCTACACGCCTCAAGTCATCCGTCCGAGATGGAGATATCGTCGCGCGCCTGGGTGGAGATGAGTTTGTCGTCGTCCTGACCGGCATCCACTCCGAACGTCAGGTTGAAAAAATTGCGAACCGTATCCTGCTTGCGACTCAAGAGCCGTGGATGATCGAGGACCGAGCCATACCGTTTTCGACAAGCATAGGCATTGCCCTCTACCCAGCATCTGCAAGCGAAGCTGAACAACTGTTGAGCAATGCAGACAAAGCACTTTATCAAGCCAAAAATACAGGGCGCAATCGTTTCTTTTTCTTTGACCCCATTTGATTATTGACTGTAAAACAAAAACACTGCCAAGACGGAGAACAGCAAACTCACCACATACAGAATGATGACCGTCTGCTTCGTAGACAACCCCCGGGACATGAGCCGATGATGAACATGTCGACGATCCGCTTGGTACATGGGGGAGCCTGCCAAAAGCCGACTGATCATGACCTGTACAGTGTCTATGATAGGCAAGCCTACTGCCAACACAGTCACGACTAACGAAATGAGCGTAGCCCCTTTCATCGTTCCTTCCAACGAGATCACGCCGAGAGCGAATCCCAAAAACATCGAACCCGCGTCACCCATAAAAATTTTCGCCGGATAAAAATTAAAGCGAAGAAAAGCGAGTGCAGCACCTGCCAGTGCGACAGCCAATAGTGCTGTTAATTCTTGACCTTTGAGCATCGACAAAAAGAATAAGGTCACCGCTGAGATCACAGTAGCACCTGCAGCGAGTCCGTCCACTCCATCCAAAAAATTCACCATATTGATCAAACCGACGATCCACAGCACGGTCATCAGCAGGGAAACCAGGATTGGAAATGAGACATACATCCCTTCCTCTCCCCCCAGCCACATGAAATTGATTCCCCGAAAGCGAATATCCATGAGGAATGTCAGCGTCGCTACCAATAACTGCACCATCAGCTTCGGCAGTGCCGGAAATTCTTTTTTCTTCGACTTGTAGGTATCGTCTACCCATCCAATGGCCACCAGCATGGCCCCTCCAACTGCCAAAACTGCAACGGTTTTTTGCGCCCCTGCAAAAAAAGTTGACACCAACAAGAGACCAACGAACATGGCCAAACCACCAGATAATGGGATCGGTCTGCTATGTCCCTTTCTCCCCTTGGGCATATCCAGCAGCTTTGTTTTCCAAGCCAGCCAATTTGCTACTGGCATTAACAAATACACAACAAAAAACGAGGAGAGTCCTGACACGATATAAGTAAACAGTTACCCTCACCTGCTTTGCCCTTCATTTTGTCTTTAGTGTGGACAAAATGGGAACAAAAAAGCCGCCCCTGTAAAAGAGGCAGCCTTTTTTATTGAGAAGCTTAGAGTTTTTCGGAAACCATTTTTGCTTGAGTGAAGAGCAAGAGGTAGTCTGGTCCACCCGCTTTGGAGTCTGTACCGGACATGTTGAAGCCTCCAAATGGATGTACACCTACCAAAGCGCCTGTGCACTTGCGGTTGAAGTACAGGTTACCAGCATGGAACTCTTCGCGTGCACGCTCCAGGTTTTCACGGTTGCGGCTGATGACAGCGCCAGTCAAGCCGTATTCAGTGTTGTTCGCGATTTCCAGTGCATGATCGAAATCATTGGCTTTCGCGAACGCTACCACTGGGCCGAAGATTTCTTCTTGCATGATGCGAGCTTGTGGATCTACATCTGCAAATACAGTTGGCATGATGAAGTAGCCGGATTCTGGACCTTTTTCGCCACCTGCAACCAGTTTACCTTCTGTTTTACCAATCTCGATATACTCGAGGATTTTGTTGTAAGCTTTCTCGTCAACCACAGGACCTGTGTAGAATTCGTTGGTTCTGATGTCGCCTACTGTCAGTTGTTTGGTCAGCTCTACTACGCGGCCCAGTACTTGATCGTACACGTCTTGGTGAACGATAGCGCGGGAGCAAGCGGAACATTTTTGACCGGAGAAGCCGAATGCAGAAGCCACGATGGACTGTGCAGCCAACTCGGTGTCGCAGTCGTTGTCAACCACGATGGAGTCTTTACCGCCCATTTCAGCCACCAGACGCTTCATCCATTTTTGACCTGGACGATGTTTCGCAGCCAGTTCGTTGATACGCAGACCTACGTCACGGGAACCTGTGAAGCTGATGAAACGAGTCAGGTTGTGCTCTACGAGGTAATCGCCGATTTCGCTACCAGAACCTGGTACGAAGTTCACAACACCAGCTGGTACGCCAGCGTCTTCGAGGATTTCCATGAATTTCGCAGCGATAACTGGAGTGGTAGAAGCAGGCTTCAATACAACAGTGTTACCCGCTACGAGAGCAGCTGTCGTCATACCAGCCATGATCGCCAGAGGGAAGTTCCAAGGCGGGATAACGATACCTACGCCGAGTGGAACATAGTACAATTCGTTGTCCTCATCCGGGATACGAGGCAGGTCATGGCGCTGGGACAGCTTATCCATTTGACGGCCATAGTATTCCATGAAGTCGATTGCTTCTGCTGTGTCAGCATCAGCTTCTGGCCAGCTTTTTCCTGCTTCTTTTACGAGCCAAGCAGAGAACTCATGCTTGCGGCGACGCAGGATTGCGGCTGCTTTATACAGATAGCGGGAACGTGATTGTGCAGGCACTTTTTTCCATGTTTCAAAAGTGCTAGCAGCTGTTTGGATCGCTTTTTCAGCCAGTGCTTGGTCAGCCTGGGAAACAACGCCCACTACTTGTTCTTTATTAGAAGGGTTGAAGGAGCTGGATTTCTTTTCAGTTGTGATGCGTTCTCCGCCGATGATAAGTGCATACTCACGGCCAAGCTCACTTTCTACCTTAGCGAGCGCTTCTTCAAATGCCTTTTTATTTTCTGGCAGACTAAAATTGGTAAACGCCTCGTTTTTGAATTCCACTTGCATCTGTGACGCCTCCTTATCGATATCTTCCATGTTTCGGATCACTCATAAAACATATGCAAGGATCATACCAACCAAACAATTAAAGCTCGACTCTATTAGTGTTTGCATTTTTGCCGAAAAATCACCGCCAAGATTCAAGAAGTATTTCGAACACTTTTGTACACACACCGTTCATCACTTTACACTTTTGTTCAACCAACTACCTTTTGTGTACAAAAAAACACCCAAATTACTCACCTTCTCAGGCAATCATTCGGGTGCTTGTTGCTTTTGCTTATTGTCTGTAAATATGCATATACGGCTCACCAGTTGTCGGTCGAATGTAGAGCGACAATGGCTTGTTCATCGACTGCACGTACATGTTGACATGGACGTTCTTATCGAAAAGTTGGTTGATACTGCCCGCTGCAAATTGAGTAAACTGCAATACCTCTGTCCTGGAGTCATACTCTGCCGTAGCTGTAATTGTCATTTCCGTCAACCTGCCATCCATGAAGCGCCCCAGACCAGTCATCCCGATGTACTCACCGAAATAACCCTTAGACTGGCGCATGAGCTTATCGTATTGCAAGGACACCTCTGGGTACTTCTTCTCAGCCTCAGGGCTTGGGAATAGTAAAAATTCCTCTTCGATCGGCAGCCACTTGGATATTGTTGCTTCATTCGCCCCTACAGTTCCTGACATGATAAAGTGACCTGGCACCAGAGAAGAATTCGCTTCCGGTACTTGATACATCAAAATCAATATCGGAACCTGCGGGCTGTTGGCACGTACAGACTGCACAATACGAGCTGCGACCTGCTGGCCTTTTGCTTGCAGTTCTTGAGTCGTGTAGACCTTGTCCTGACCGGTTGCATCCTGGTAGTTCGGCGAAAGCGACAAGCCCAACACCATGCCAGCCAAGCTCTTATCCTTTTTGTTCAGGTAATCATGCTCCAACACGTGCACGAGAATTCCGCTTTTCTTTTTCCCGTTGGCCCCAGCCGTCTTTTCTTGTGCGATCCACTGGGTGACTTGCTCTTTTTTCACCACTTGACCTTCTTGGAAATAATAATCGGACGTCGGGAATGTCTCCCGAGCAAACTCCATCAGGCCTAACTCAAGATGGCTAAAATCGATACGATATTTCGTATCCCCAAGCATACCGCGCGTCTGGTTCGGCTGATATGGCGTAATACTGCCGTAGTAATCCTCGGATACTTCCACTACCTCCGACAAGGACGGTGTAGTAGGCTCAGGAGCTTTGTCCTTGCCCCCAGGTATCAACGAGCAGCCAGTCAATGCCATCACAAGAAGTATAGCTGTGAAGAACCCGCATCCTGTCAAAAACTTCACTTTCATAGATTACTCCTTTTCGTATCCAAAAGTGGGCGATGTACAAATCATTCGTTCCACTTGATCCATCGATTGTCCTCGAGCTTGTAGATCAATGCCGATTCGCCAATTCCCACCCATTTTGTATCCTCGCCACCTGAAGCAATGACAATCAGCTTTTCCGGTGAGCGAGCATCAAGCAAACGCCATTCGCCCTTGGTTTTCTCATAGATACCTTTTTCGGTTGCGACAGCGAGAGTGCCAGTTCGTCTGTTAATGGCGAGCGAATAGATCTGCTGTGCTCCGGGAATCTCCTCTGTCTTCCACTGCCCCTCTTCATTATAGAGCAAGCTGAATTGGGCCGCTACATAGAGTCGGTCTTGTTCGGGATCAAAGTCCATGGCAAATACTTCCTGATCCATCGGCTGCCACAGGCTCCAAGATTGGGCCTCGTCCGTCGATTGATAAATGCCTTCACCCGAGACAAAGGCAAACAGACGTACTTCGTCTCCTTGGCGACTCCCCACAAAGCTGCTGATATTCGCAGGCTCTGGCAACCCCTTGTTGACAGAAGTCCACTTTTTACCGCCATCTGTCGAATGAAGAACCCCATCAATCCCGCCGACAAATATTTGCTTCGGATCATCTGGGTCCACAAACCAACCTTCGATCGTATACTGCTCTAAATCTGTCGAGAGAGATCCCCACGATCCACCCCCAACCGAGCTATACAGCCCCGAATTGGTACCCACCCATATTTGCTTAGCATCATCGGTCATCATCAGATTGTGAATGGTTGCTCCCTGCTCCAATACGTCCTGATAGGTCAAGTTCCCTTGTAGAGCAGCAGCTGTAACTGGTTGAGGATTCGTATTGGTTTGTTCACTGCCAGTACTGCTGCTACTTCCACAGCCAACCAATTGCAGCATGGCTATTACACCGATTCCCCATTTCAGGAAGCTATTCATGCTCTTCACGTCCCTTCCCTTACTCATCCGTTGTCGCCACCGTTTTCTTAGGCGTTGCTCTCCAATACTTGCAGGAAGCCTGCTTCGTCCATAACAGCCACGCCTAGTTTTTCTGCCTTTTCCAGCTTGGAGCCGGCTTTTTCGCCTGCAATCACCAGGTCTGTCTTCTTGCTGACGCTGCCTGTTACCTTCCCACCCAAGCGCGCAATCGCTTCTTCTGCTTCCTGCCGTGACATTTGCGTCAAGGTGCCAGTCAAAACGATTGTTTTTCCTGAGAATGGGAGGTCTGCGCCACTTTCAATGCGGATTCCTTTGTACTCCATATTCACTCCGGCCGCTCGCAGTCTCTCAATAACTGCCTGAGCCTGCGGCTGTGCGAAGTAGTTCACGAGACTCGCAGCCATTTTCGGCCCGATCTCATCAATTTGCGTAATCTCTTCTTCGGATGCCTGCATAATGGCATCGATATTGCCAAAATGCTCCGCGAGAACACGTGCCGCCTTGGCTCCGACCAAGCGTATACCAAGACCGAACAATACGCGCTCCAGCGAGTTCTCCTTGCTCGCTTCAATAGCCGCAAGCAAATTATCTACGGATTTTTCACCCATGCGCTCCATGCCCAGTAGAGCATCTCGCTGTTGGTGCAAATAATACAAGTCAGCGACACTGTGGATAATACCGTCGCGATACAGCTGGGCCACGACCTTTTCTCCCAAGCCGTCAATGTTCATGGCTGTGCGGGACACGAAATGAATCATGCCTTCACGGATTAGTGCCGGACACATTGGATTGATGCAGCGCAGAGCCACTTCTTCCTCCAAGCGTACCAGCTCACTCCCACATTCGGGGCAATGCGTTGGCATAGCAAATGGTACTTCATTTCCAGTACGACGCTCAGGCAAGACTGCGATAATCTCCGGGATAATGTCCCCTGCTTTTTTGACGACAACATGATCGCCGATAAGGAGACCTTTTTCCCGAATAATATCTTCGTTGTGCAAGGAAGCACGCTTCACGGTCGTACCTGCCAAACTGACTGGCTTCAATAAAGCAGTCGGGGTAACATTCCCTGTACGCCCCACAGATACTTCAATACCTTCAAGAATCGTAACCGCTTCTTCGGCAGGGAACTTGTATGCGATAGCCCAACGCGGACTTTTCGCAGTAAATCCGAGCTCCTCCTGCTGAGCGTAGCTGTCGACCTTGATCACCATGCCATCGATTTCATAAGGCAAATGAGGACGCTTTTCTGTCCAGCCCGCAATAAAAGCGAGCAGTTCATCGACGTCGTCAAATACACGTCGCTCCTGATTCACCATGAAGCCGAGCGTCTCCAGCAAATCAAGCCCTTCACTGTGGGATTCTACTATCTCCCCTTGCAAATCGCCAATGCCATAAATAAACGTATCCAGTTGACGGGATGCGGCAATCTTCGGATCGAGCTGTCGCAGCGAGCCCGCTGCGGAATTGCGCGGATTGGCAAATAACGCTTCTCCACGCTCCTCACGCTCTTTGTTCAGCTTTTCAAATGCTCCCTTGGACATGTAAGCCTCACCGCGAACCTCAAGGGTTACCGGCTTCGTCAGCCGCAAAGGAATGGAACGAATCGTTTTCAGGTTTTGTGTGATGTCTTCGCCTGTTGTTCCGTCTCCACGTGTAGCCCCGCGGACGAACAACCCATTTTCATAATGAAGCGACACAGCCAGACCATCAATTTTCAGTTCAGCTACATATCGGACAGCCTGACTGCCAACGGCCTGACGCACCCGGCGGTCAAAATCCCTGATGTCCTCCTCATTAAAGGCGTTGCCGAGACTGAGCATCGGTGTCTTATGAACGACCTTTTCGAAGAAGGGCAGCGGTTCTCCCCCTACACGCAAGGAAGGAGAGTCCGGTGACTGCAAATCAGGGAAGCTCGTTTCAAGCTCCTTTAGCTCCCGCATCAATTGATCGTATTCCTGGTCAGAAATCTCAGGTCGATCCTCTTCATGGTAAAGACGATTATGCCGCTCAATTCGTTTCGCTAATTCTTTAATTTTTGTTTCCGCCGTCAATCGATCCATTTCGTTCATCCTTTCATACTCATACCTGTTCAAAAAGTTGGCTTTTCAGCACCGAGATAATGGCGAGAACCTCACGAAGGAGGAGCGGAGTGTAGGTACCTACATGAGCACCGGACTTCGAAGGTGAACGCCATTATCGATGCGAATAAGCTTCCCGGATTGCTTCGTGATCAAAAGACGACTTTTTGAACTACCTTTTTGCGATTGGCCTGTATTTGCATTTGCACATTATCCTTTTTGAATAGGGGCAAACTTCGCTAATAGCTTTTTAATGCCAGTCGGGCTTGGGAAAGCAATGTCGAGCTCCATGTCGTCGCCCGTTCCTTTTACTTTCACGACCGTACCGTTGCCCCATTTGCCATGTGCCACTCTGTCGCCAACCTTCCAATCAACGCCTGCTCCTTGACCGTGTCCAGGCAGTTTTTCACCCGCCGGACGAGTAAACGTAGCTGGCGTGCTGCTTGGGGTTCGCTGACCCATGCCAAATTTCGGAGCAGAACCTGCTTGTGAAGAGGACGCTCCAAATGGTCTCGCTCCCGTGTCACGTCCGAATGCACTGCCATCACGCTGTCCAAATGCACTGCTACGTCCACCGCCAAAGCTTCGGTCCGCTGTCGCTGGATTTCCTTCCAACAGCTCAGCTGGAATTTCTTGCAGGAAGCGAGACGGCGCATTCACATTGGTCCGTCCAAACAACGTCCGCATACGGGCACATGTCATGTACAGACGTTCCTCCGCCCGTGTAATTCCTACATAAGCCAGTCGGCGCTCTTCCTCCATCTCGGCATCGTCAAACAAAGAGCGGCTATGCGGGAAGACACCCTCCTCGCAACCAACCAGGAACACGACTGGGAACTCCAGCCCTTTGGCGCTGTGCAAGGTCATTAATACAACCTGCCCCTCCGCCGATACTTCCTCCTGGGCACCATCATCTCCCAAGGAATCAATGTCTGCCACCAACGCGAGGTCAGTCAGGAAGGCTAGCAAGCTCTTGTCTTCATTTTTGCGCTCGAACTCCTGGGTTACAGACAGGAACTCCTCGATATTCTCCATACGAGCCTGTGCTTCCAGCGTTTTCTCTTCTTTTAAAGAATCGCGGTATCCAGAGCGCTTCAGCACTTCTTCCACCAGCTCAGTCACACTCAAGTAATCGGTCATTTGCATCAAATTCGAGATGAGATCATTAAAGGACAGGATCGCATTCGTCGTACGTGAAGGCAGCCCCATGTAAGCCGTCTCCTGAATCGCTTGGAAAAGGGACTGGCCATTTGCGTTCGCATACGCTTGCAGCTTATCTACCGTCGTATCCCCGATATTTCGCTTCGGTACGTTGATGATGCGCTGCAAGCTGATATCGTCATCCGGATTGGAGATGAGACGCAAATAAGCCAAGATGTCCTTGATCTCTTTGCGATCGTAGAACTTGGTTCCGCCGACGATGGTGTACGGCATGTTCGATTTGATGAAAACTTCCTCGACCACACGAGACTGTGCATTCGTCCGATAAAGGATCGCGAATTTGTCGTAGCTCTTGTACTGTGCCATCTGCTTGCGGATCGTATCGACGATAAAATACGCCTCGTCGTGCTCGGAATCACCCTGGAAGCACATGATCTTGTCGCCGCCTGGATTCTCTGTCCAGAGCTTCTTTTCCTTGCGCAGCTTGTTGTTGGCAATAACCTGGTTCGCTGCCTGCAAAATCGTTTTAGTGGAGCGATAGTTTTGCTCGAGCTTGATGAGCTTGGCTTCGGGATAGTCTTTTTCAAAGTTTAAAATGATCGAGATATCGGCACCGCGCCATTTATAAATACTTTGGTCAGCATCCCCCACGCAGCATACATTTCGAGACTTGTCTGCCAGCATGGAAATCAAAAGGTATTGCGCCCGGTTTGTATCCTGATACTCGTCAACGTGTATGTAACGGAATTTCTTTTGATAAAACTCCAATACTTCCGGCACTTCTTTAAACAGTCGAACTGTCGTCATGATCAGATCGTCGAAGTCCAGCGACTGGTTATTTCTCAGCTTTTTCTGATAAGCCGTGTAAACCTTTGCTGCCACTTGTGCAAATGGATCGCCCGCAAGACGCGTATAGGTTTCTGGATCGGTCAGCTCGTTTTTCGCTCCACTGATCGCTGCCAAGATCGAACGCGGCTCATACTGCTTCGGATCGATGTTCAATTCTTTTAAACATTGCTTGACGACAGACAACTGGTCACCAGCATCCAAAATGGAAAAGCTGCGATTGATGCCGAGTCGGTCGATATCCCTGCGCAAAATCCGCACACACAAGGAGTGAAACGTCGACAGCCATGCATCCTGCGCTGCCGCTCCGCCAATAATGGCAGCCACACGGTTTTGCATCTCCCGTGCTGCTTTGTTGGTGAAGGTGATCGCCAAAATGCTCCAAGGCGCTACCTGTTTGGCACTGATCAGGTATGCGATTCGCTGAGTCAGTACTTTGGTCTTGCCGCTACCCGCACCGGCCAAAATCAAGACGGGGCCTTCTGTTGTAAGGACTGCTTCCCGCTGCTCCGGGTTCAGGCCTGCTGTGATACGATCTGCAAAAGACATATGTATAAATCCACCTTTCCACGTTCCCTAGACGAAAGCATATGTTCCTATTTTCGCACAGATCGCAATGGAGTTCCAGTTCGTATCCCGAACAGGAAACATCATCCTTTCGGCAGCAATGGCTCGTACATCAAATATGCCTGATTCTGCGTCAGCCATTCTTGATCCATCCATTCTCCTGCCAGCGTGTAAACATCACGATACAATTCATTTTTCCGTTCATACCCTCCCCAAATCGAAGGATAAATCTCATGTTCTTTCTCGATAATGACATACGTCCGTGTCGGTGGCATGTCTGAACGCCACTCGCCTACCAAATGTGTATCGGTCAGATTAACATGCAGTTGAAAGGGCTGATGCGTGTTGTTGGCGATTTGCAAATCCAGATAGTTATAGAAACAAGTCGCTCCACTTCCGAACGGCTGTGTCCGATTCGAATCGGGAAAAACATCGTAGCTATGACGATGTCGTTCCGTCACTGTCAATGGTGTATGCAGGGTCATCCAGTACAGCAGATTGGAGAGCTGACAAAGCCCTCCGCCAACTCCGGCTGTGACGCGTCCCTGTGAGAGCAGCATGCCCTCTACATAGCCTTTGCTACGGGTCGGCTTGCCAATCTGCTTCCAGTACGAAAAGGTTTCTCCAGGATGAATAAGCAACCCGTTCAGTCGTGCAATCGCCAGACGCAAATTGATCACTTTGTTGTGCTGCATCCACATTTCCACGTTCTGCAATGGGCGTAACAAAATCGTTTGATGAGAATAATGAACATAACGCAACCATTCGCTTCTTTTCTCCTGAGCAAACCTCGTTTGACCAAATGTCCATTGTACATACCTTTTCCAACGAAAATAGGCCATGCCTGCAGCAAGACGCCACTTTCCCCGTGCGATCGGTTTCATTGTGCACCCCGACTTCCTGATTATTACAATAGACGTAGGGATTTAGGATGAAGTTGCGGTCGAATATGGGAGATCCCCTCACTTCTTACACTTTTGTAAGCGAGACGTAAGCAAATGCCATTTCTCCTCCATCTCCGGATGAGCTAGGATAGGAAAAGTGCGCGATCGGACGACGAACAACGAGAGAAGGAAGTGATGGGATTGAAAGAAAACACACCTACCATGAACCAACGAATTGATACATTAGATACCGTACGAGGCTTCGCCTTAATGGGCATTCTCCTCGTCAATATCGTGGCATTGCTGTATGCACAAACACCTGTGATCGGAAGTGTGGACCACTGGCTGTTCCAGTTTTTCAATTTCTTTGTGGAATCTCGCTTCTTCGTGATCTTTTCCTTCTTGTTTGGGGTGGGCTTCTATATATTCATCAGTCGAGCAAAAGCAAAAGGGGCCAATAGCACCGTTTTGTTCATTCGGCGTCTGATTGCGCTACTCGCTCTTGGCTTTGTGCATAAAATGTTTCACCCTGGCGAAGCACTCTTCATCTATGCCATCTTCGGATTCATCTTACTGCCTTTTTATCGATTAAAGGCGCGAACCAATCTGATCATCGGCCTTATTCTTTCAATAGCTGTCTGTGCTACCGGCTTCAAGGCGCTTTTAGTGCTTCCGTTATTTATTTTGGGACTCGCTGTCGGGCAGTGCGGGGTCTTTCAGGACATTCCGAGATTTTTGCCAGTGATTAAAAAAGTGCAGGGAGTGACCTTCGTCCTTTCGTTAATCGGCTTGTTTATCCAATACCGACTGACTCCAGCTGATCCAGCAATGGGTGGAGCGAATCTGGTTGTAGACGATACCATGTCGGAAGAAACCCTACAGCAGTTGATGAACTACACGATTGCCTTAACCTCCACAGGTCTTGTCATGGCTGCCTTTTACACGACGACCTTGATTCGGCTGCTGCAAAATAAAACCGTCCAGACCATCCTCTCTCCACTGACCAGCTATGGGCGCATGGCTTTGACAAACTACGTCGGACAAACCGTATTGATCCTTGTGGGAAGCTATTTGTTCGATTGGTTTGGCAATCTCGGCTATCTGCAAACGACACTGATCTGCCTTGGTATCTACGTGGTGCAAATGGTATTTAGTGTACTCTGGCTGGCTGTCTTCCGCATGGGGCCACTTGAGTGGGTATGGCGATTATTTACGTATTTGAAAATCACACCGCTGCGGAAATAAACAATCAAAGACCCCAGAAAAGCTGCCTGACAGCTGATCCGGGGTCTTTTCTTATTTTTTCGCCAAGTATTTACGAATATCAAAAGCAACGGCTGCCACAATGATGAGTCCTTTGATGATGAGCTGCCAGTATGGGTTTACTCCGATAAACGTTAGACCGTAGTTGATGACGCCAAAAATAAGGACACCGGCAAGCACACCTGGAACGGTACCAATTCCTCCAGACGTCGAGACTCCACCTACCACACAGGCTGCAATGGCGTCCAGCTCGTACATGTTGCCGTAGTTGTTCGTCGCGCCACCTGTCCGGGCTGCCTCCAGAACACCTCCGAGTCCATACAGGGCACCAGCAATGGCATAGATAATCATGAGGTTGAAAGCGACGTTGATCCCGGAAACAGTTGCGGCCTGCATGTTGCCTCCGATGGCGTACATGTTTTTACCAAGCCGTGTTTTGTTGAAGATCACCCAGACGATGAACGCAACCATGATCGCAATGATGACGATATACGGAATCGAATACGGGCCACTCGGACCGATGTACCCTGTCCCAAGATGATTGAAGTCACTGCGTAGTCCAGCGATTGGCTGTGATTGATTGGGCTCCATATCAAAATAGATGGAGTTGAACCCGTACACGATGACCATCATGCCCAACGTGGCGATAAAAGGGGGCACACTAAAACGAGACACAATAATGCCGTTGATCAGGCCAACTAACAAGCCCGCAGCAATTGCAATGAGAATAGGGATAAGCAACGGCAAATCGGGTAAATCCGGGAAAAACCTCCGCGGATAGTCTTGGCTTTGCAGCATCGAGGCGGAGATGACAGCCGTCAATCCGACGACTCGCCCCGCTGAAAGATCCGTTCCGCCTGTAATAAGAACAAACGCAGCACCCAAGGCAATAATGGCTCGAGTTGAGGATTGCATCAAAATATCCCGAAGCGTTGTAATGGAAAGAAAATTGGGATCGTAAATCGCTATTCCCGCTATCAACAAAACCAGAACGATATAAATGGCATTTTGCGTAACAAAGCCTTGTACCTGTTTAGCAGACAACTGTGACATGCCTGTTCCCCTCCTTTCTCATGCAAGATGTTTGGTAGCCAGCCGCATGATCTCTTCTTCGGTTGCCGCTGGGCCTGACAAAAAACCGGAGAGCCTACCCTCGCACATGACCATGATCCGATCTGACATTCCAAGCAACTCCGGCATTTCCGAGGAAATCATGATGATGCCTTTTCCCTGACTCGCCAGCTCCGCGATGATCGTATAGATTTCGTATTTGGCGCCGACATCGACCCCACGCGTAGGTTCGTCCAGCAATAAAATATCCGGATCAGTCAAAAGCCACCGCGCCAGCAGAACCTTTTGCTGATTGCCTCCTGACAGGTTTTTGATCAGTGCTTTCATAGAGGGAGTCTTGACGCGGAGCATCTCGATGCTGCGGCTGACATCGGCTCTACACTTGCGCTCATTGAGGAGCAGAAAAGGGGTTTGGTAACTGGACAAATTCGCAATGACCGTATTTTCCAAAATCGATAAGACAGGAATGATGCCGGTGACGCGCCGCTCCTCCGTCAAGAGTGCCATTTTGTACTTCTTCGCATCCTTCGGTGATTTGATCCGTACCTCCTGACCGTTGATCGACACTTTCCCTGCTGACACCGCGCGCAGTCCAAACAATGCCTCAATTAGTTCTGTTCGTTGTGCGCCCACGAGGCCGCCTATGCCCAAGATTTCTCCTTTGCATAATTCAAACGACACGTGCTGAAATGATTGGGAAAATGGGGAGGTCAGTCCCTCTACCTTCAAAATCGGTTCCCCCGGCGTATTGGAACGACTCGGGAAACGCTGCGTCAGGTCCCGTCCGACCATTTTGGAGATGATCAGGTCTGTCGTCAGCTCAGCTGCCCGCCAGGTTCCAATGAGCTTGCCATCGCGCATGATCGTCACGTCATCCGCAATCCGTAAAATTTCTTCCATCTTGTGTGAAATATAGATGATGGCGACACCTCTGCTCTTCAGTTCACGGATGATCGCAAATAGCTGCTCCACCTCGTTTCCCGTCAGTGAAGACGTCGGTTCGTCCATAATGATCACTTTGGATTGGTAGGAGACAGCTTTGGCAATTTCAAGCGACTGTACCTTGGATACAGATAGGTCACGGACAACAGCGTGCGGATCTAGGTCCATACCCAGATCAGCAAACAGCTTCTCCGTATCCGAAAGCATTCTTTTCTCATCCACAAACGGAAAAGGACCGATTCTTTTGACCGGAAAACGTCCTAGCCATATGTTTTCCATGACATTGCGAAAGGGCACCGGATGCAGCTCTTGATGAATCATGGAGATGCCATGTGTCAGCGCGTCCTTTGAGCTGCTCATCGTCACCTGCTCATTGTTTAACACGATTTCTCCCGCATCTGGTCGATAAATTCCGAAGAGACACTTCATCAGGGTCGATTTGCCTGCTCCATTCTCTCCCATCAGTGCATGGACTGTTCCGGGACGGACTTTTAGCGTGACATCCTCGAGGGCCTTAACCCCAGGAAATTCTTTATGAATGTGGTTCATTTCCAACAAAAACGCATGCTGGCCCATGCGAATACCCTCCTTTTTGCAAAATCATCCCCATCACCGAAACAGGAGAGTCGGATTCGTCTCTTCACCGACTCTCCTGTTTTTTTATTTCGCGTCGTTCATGTTCTCCTTGGTGATTTTTTTATAGGGTACCCACACATACTTGCCGTCCGTAATGTCAAAGCCTGTGGAATCTTTTGTTGGCGTTTCACCCTTTGCCAAAGACGCCGCAATGCTAAGCGTTGCCTTTCCTTGGTTGTTCGCATCGTTGAGGACCGTTCCGAGCAAGGTTCCCGCCTCCAGCTCCTTCAGTGCAGGCGCTGTGGCATCCACGCCAACAACCGGCATATACTTGCCATTCGCAAAATAGCCAGATGCCTTCAGCGCTTCGATTGCCCCTAGTGCCATATCGTCGTTGTTGGCAAGAACGGCTTCGATCTTGTCACCGGATGCTGCGAGGAAGGCTGCCATCTTTTCCTGCCCTTTTACGCGATCCCACATGGCCGTATCTTCCGCGACCTTCTCTACCTTAATCCCTGCATCTTCAATCGCCTTCACCGAAAACTTCGTCCGCAGCTCAGCATCCTGATGCCCTGGCTCGCCTTTTAACATGACGTATTGGAGGACACCATCCTTGTTTTTATCTGCTTCCGGATTTGCCTTCCAGTAATCGACGATCAGTTGCCCAGAGATCGTGCCGGATTCCTCCGCTTTTGCTCCCACGTAGTAGACCTTATCCCACTTCTGCATATCCTCTGGCATCGGCTCACGGTTGAAGAAGACGACAGGAATATTGGCTTGCTTCGCCTTGTCGATAAGGACGCCAGCAGCTGTGCGATCCACCGGATTGATGGCGAGGGCATTTACCTTTTTGTTAACGAACAAATCCACTTTGTCATTTTGCGTAGGCTGGGCATTTTGGCTGTCTACAATGTCCACTTCCGCTTTGCCCTCCGCGGCTTTCGAAATCGCATTGCGCACTCCTGTCATGAACGTATCATCGAACTTGTAGATGGCGACTCCGATTTTGGGATTCCCCGCAGGAGCCGAGCCTCCCCCGGACGCTGCCGGCTGCGAACCGCCAGATTGTGAGCATCCAACCACCGAGAGTGTAACTGCGGCTACCAATGTAGTGGCAATCAGCTTTCTCATTCGAAAATCCCCCTTTATCCCCTATGTTTACATCTGATATACACCAAATGTAAGCGTTTTCCAGAACGTGTTCCATCGAAAATCCTGCGCATTTTTATCAAAATTCTCATCTGTTTTTCGGTGGCCTATTTTACGAAGGGGAAGAGGAGCTTTTGATTCTCCGACCAGAACATATTCTCCCGATCGATTACTTTTGTTCCGGTGTCGACCAGACTGGGCACTGCTTCTCCGTTGCTCGCTTCGACTGCGTATTTGACGCCGAGATATCCCATCGATAGCGGCTTCTGGATGATCGTCGCGGAAATGATTCCTTCCTGCAAATACTCCAGCACTTCCGGCGGGCTGTCGATTGCTACGATTTTGACTTTGTCCCGTAGCCCACTGTTTTCCATTTCCTCGGCCACACCGATCGCTGTACTGGCATCGAGTGCAATCACTCCTTTCAACTGCGGATGCTTGCGGATCAGTTCACGAGTCCACTCACCGATCTGCTTTTTATCCAAGGGAATATTTTCGTTGGCAACCAATTCGACCTGCGTTTCCCGTGGGAGCAAATCGAGGACGCCTTGTTCTCTTCGTTTGGCATTTGCTTTTACCCGATCTGTGCCGAGCAATGCGATTTGCCCCTTTTTTTCGATCAGGTACACCATTTTTTCGAATGCCTTCATGCCCATATCGTAGTTATCCGTCCCAATGTAGCTTTTGACGGCTGAATCTTTTCCGACTGTGTCGAGTACAAGGATCGGGATGGCCCGCTCCCTTGTCAGCTTGATGGCTTCTCGCAAAACTTGCTCGTCACTAGGTGCCACCACGATTGTCTCGGAGCCATCTGCGATTGCCTGCTGCACCAGTTCCATTTGCTTGCTGGCATCCTCCTCATAGTCCGGCGCGTAAAAATTCAGGTTACGCTCATATTCCTTGGCAGCCATCTCCGCCCCGAGCTTGACCGTTCGCCAATAATCGCCGTGCTTCATACGGACGATCAGCGCCACTGTCTTTTTCTTGTCTACTTCCCCATCCGTAAGCGGAGCACTACACGAGTAAAAAAGCGTCACCGCCACCAGAACGACCAGTCCGTATACGCTAAAACGTTTCACCGCTGCTGTCCTCATAAACGATCTCGCTCCTCTGCAACCTGGCGCGGAATCCATACACGCACAACAGTCCCCTCTTCCTGTTCGCTCGCGATTTCCAAACCGTACTCTTCGCCAAAGGTCAAGCGGATGCGCTCTTGCACGTTTTGAATCCCAACGCCCGAGCCTTCTTCGCTTTTGTAATAGCCAGCTTTTACTTGTGCAAGAACATCAGGGGACATGCCCAAGCCATTGTCACTTACCTGAAGTAACACCTTACCGTCGATGAGTCCTGCATATATGCGAATCCGGCCCGGATCAGCCAAATGCTCAATCCCGTGGTAGATGGCGTTTTCCACAATCGGCTGAAGCAGTAACTTCAGCGTCAGACAGTTGAGCACTTCATCTTCATCCTCGAGCACGATCTCATACTCAAATTTTTGCTTGTACCTCATTTTTTGAATAATGAGATAATGACGGACATGCTCCAGCTCTTCCCGCACCGTGATAATGTTCTTGCCTCTGCTCAGGCTAATCCGAAACAGCTTCGACAACGAAGTAATGGTGGTGATGACATCCTCGTTTTTTCCGTTGCCGACCATTCTGACCACAGAGTTCAACGTGTTGTACAGAAAATGCGGATTGATCTGCGCCTGTAGCACCTCCAGCTCGCTTTTCCGTTTGGCTTCCTGTTCCCGAATGATCTGGTGCATCAATTCCCTGACCTTCGCGACCATCAGATGAAAACGCAAGGAAAGCTGTTCGACCTCATGGCTTCCTCGGATCGGCTCACTCTCTGAAAAGTCTCCCTGCTCCACCTTTTCCATGGATCGCTCCAGCAGCTTGATCGGTCGTGATATTTTCGCAGAGAGATAGTGCAGCACGAACAACACAATGACAATCACAAAGATGAGCAGCCAAAAAATGAAGCGACTGATTTCTTTTTTGGTCGTCACAATCTCATCCATGTAGGAAACCCCAATGATTTTCCAGCCTAGCTGATCGATCGTCTTGATGGTAATCAAGCGTGTTTCGTCCTGTGTCTCTTCTACATAGCTGCCGTAGGAATGCTTCAGCGGCAAGGAACGGTTTTCATTTTTCAATCCGACGTAAATCAACTGCTGCTGCGGATGGTAGACGATGTTCCCGACCAAATCGATGATGTAGACGTACCCCTTTTTCCCCAAGCCCACTCTCTGGCACAGGTCATCGATCTCTTTGAAATTCACATCAACTAAAAGTACGGCAGGAATTTCTCCGTCAGGTCCGTGGAGAAGGATTTCCCGACTCATCGAGACGACCCAGGTGTACTCCCCTTTAAACAAGTTCTGGATATGCGGGAGCGAAAAGGACAAGTTCGTCGGGTCCTCGATCGCCTTTTGGAACCAGCTCTGTTCAGTCAAACGAGTGTTGCTCCTCAATACTTTGGAAGGAGTTGTGGCCAATAGCGTTCCGTCTCGTGTAAAAACTGCGATGGAGACGATGTCCTTTCTCGTTTCTACGATTGTCTCAAGCTGTTCGCTCAGCTTGTCTGCCGTGAGTCCCTTGCTTCTTCTGATCTTGTCATCGACGAGTTCGAAAATTTGCGTCATCCCATTCAAATAACTGTCCAGATTGTATTTCACCTGCTCCAGGATTTGCTGCGTGTGCAGATAGGCGTTTTGCTCTGCCGTCTGCGCAAATTTTCCGTACAGCATCACCCCGACAAACAGCATGACGAGTACCGTCACGAGTGTAAAGGAGGTGGTAATGATAAATTGAATCCTTTTGACCTTGATCACCGCGAGCAATCGTTTCATGGGTTAACCTTCCTGCTCGCTCTGACTTCGATACTCTTTAGCGGACATGCCTGCATACTTGCGAAAGCTGAAGCTAAAGTAATTGGGATCGGTATATCCTACTTTCTCCGCGATTTCAAAGGACTTCAAATCGGTCGTCCGCAAAAGCTCCTTGGCCTTTTCCATGCGCAATGACAAAAGATAGGACACAAAGGTGGTTTTCGTCTCTTTCTTGAAAATACCGCTAAAATAACCGAGGCTGATGTGCAGATGATCGCACACCTTGTGGATGGATATGTCGGGAGAATGATAATGCGCGTGGGTGTAGTCCAATGCTTGGGTGATCAATCTCCTGTACGTCGTTTGCCGTCCGCTTGCGATACTCGCCATGATGCGTTCACAGATTTCTGTGATCTGTTCTCGGGCATCCTCCCTACTGGTAAAAGTCGTCATGACCTGCAACAGATAGCGTTGCCCACCAAACAGTTGATCCATGTCAACTTCGGCACGATGGGCCGTCTTCAAAATGGTCGTCATAATCTCCAACAAATAAATTCGGTAGTCCTCAATGGATACGGAGACACGCGCCACTTGATCAAATAATTCATCAATCACGATCCGAAGCTCCGCACTCGTCCCCATTTTGATGCACCGAACCAACTCATGCTCTCTTCTCTCATCGAGGCGTATCTGCTCACTCGCTTGCTTTTCCACGTCATTGATCACAATCATCCTGTTGCAGCCGAGGATGCTTTTGTAATCAAGTGCCTGCATGGCGTCCTCATACGAGTAAGGGAGTGCCGCTACACCTGTCACGACATTGCCGATTCCGATGGTTACCGTGATGCTCATATATTTTTCAATCGTTCGCCTGATTTCTTCTGCGAGATTTTGTGTTCGCACTTCGATTCGCTGCGTGTCATCTGCTTTTGTTCGCATGAGCAGCACGACCTGATCTTCATGGAGAAACACGATCCCCTCCTGCTTACCTGCGTTCATTTGCTCTTCTGCGATATTTTTCACAGCAAAAAGAAACAGCTGCTGCTCCTCCTGCTTGGGCTGGTCTACACAGATAACCGCCACGAGATACTCGGAACTCCTGAGCTCTATCCCGTATTCACATGCTTTTGAAAAAACATCGTTCTGCACGAGCTGACGACTCAACAAAGATGATAAAAAAACTTCCCGCAAAACCGGCAAGCTTTTTCGATAGCTATCGCGCAGCAGCTGAACATTTTCCCGATGAGCCGCCTCTTCGTCCATCCGTCGCTTGACCTTGTCCAGCGCTTCCATCAGCTCACTCGCGGAAAACGGCTTGAGCACATATTCATCAATTTGCAGCTTCACGGCCTTTTGCGCGTACTCGAACTCATCAAACCCAGTCAGGATAATGATGCGAATGGCAGGGTACTCGCGCCCGATGGACTCCGCCAGTTGAAGTCCGTTCATAAAGGGCATCTTGATGTCGGTTACGACGACGTCCGGTCGCAGCCTCTCTACCAGTTCCAATGCCTCTCTTCCGTTTTCTGCTTTGGCAACCACCTCGTATCCGTGGTTATGCCAGTCAATTTCTTGACTAACCCCTTCTCTTACATCTTCTTCGTCATCTACCAATATCAGCTTATACATAGGCACCTCCCGCTGTTGTACTTGTACAACGGGAGGCGATTGTTTTCCTGCAAATGGAATTAGTATGGCGCTACCAAGTCTTATTCAGATCATTTGCATAGAACAGAATCGCTTTTTGATAGGCCAAAATCGTAGGATCGCTTGAGGTTTCTGCGAGGTTTTTCAGGAGGAGATTCATGGCTTCGTGGTGCTTCCCGAGATTGTAATACGCCATGGAAAGAAAAATCGGAAAGGAACGGTCACAGGGGAACTGTTGCATCCCCCTCGCGAGCGTAGCTGCTGCCTGCTCGTATTGTCCCAGCGTGCGATACGTACTGCCCAGACCCAGTAATGCCCCTTGCAGGTCGTCTTCGACAGGCAGTCCGAGTTCAATCGCTTTTTCGTAAAATGGAACAGCTTCCTTCTCCAATCCGGCTGCGTCGTGGCACCAAGCACATTGATAATGGGCGACAGGATCAGTCGGGGATTGGCTGACGAGCTGAAGGGCAAGCTGGATCGCTTCGTCCAGATGCCCTTCTTTTCGCAGATGAATGATATTTTGGATCATCGGGTTCATGTGAGCACTTCCTTTGCCTCGGTATCTCTCTTCCCCCTAGCGTAACAGGGCAGCTTGGCAAGGTGAAGACGCAAATTATGTGCCCTGCAAGGATTTTGCCCGCTCTCTTTCACTTCTCCTTTGTCGGTACGCTCTCATCCACGACCAGCCTAATATGAGAAACGGAACCAGAACCAACAGGATCAACAGGATGCCGTCCCAAAACTCCCACGAGTGAAGCGAAGCATTTTTCATGTCGTCAGCGATGATCCAGATAAAATCAAGCGCCATGCGTAGCTGATACTGGACAAAGAACCAGATTCCCCACAACGATCCAATCAAGTAGACCCAGCTATACCAGCGGATGACTCTTTTCTCATGGTCGGCTACGTACTCCCATTCCTCCTGCTCATCCTGCGTCAAGGAACGGAATTTCGCTTTTAGAAACAGGCGTGTATTCACCATCAAATTGGAGCATTGGAACTTGGTTGCCAACACGTAATACAAGTCGGTTTGCATGAAAACCATGAACTGAAAGGCCAAAGCCATGAGCAGGATCACATTCAGCATACGAATGAATGCTTCCATGAAAGGCACAAGCGTTAGCCAGCCTTGATCATTCGCAAACAACAGAATCACACCGATTCCTATAAACATCGCATCCCAGGACATTCCCGCCAAAAACGCCCTGTATCTGCGCTGTGGCTCGACGAGAACAATGTTGGACATATTCGTCTCTGCTACGGCAAAAACAAGTCGATGCCCCAGACCGATGCGACTGCCGATTCCCAATGATCGGGCCGCCATTAAGTGAGCCATCTCATGAAAAAATAGAAAAACCCAAGTGGCCACGAAAGAAACCACAACCGAAACCGTCACGGAAGAAGAAACAAAAATATCGGAATAGACCGGGATATACTTGCCCGTAAATACACAAATCAAAAGACCTGTAAAAAATAAGATACCGTATAATCCAAAGGCAACACGATTAAAGAAAAACTGACCCGTACCCTGCTTGATCCAAGAGAAATGATCCACAACCGGTACTGGCTCGTTGACAACTTCTCCATCTACCATGAACACAAATTGATAGGAAGCAATTAAATCTTGTGCAAAGTCAAGCACATCCACAGGTTCGCCCAACTGTTCTTCCATGATCTTCGCGACTTCATTGATGCTCTTCCCTTCATCCAGCATATCGATGATCTCGACACCAATGGCTGGAAGCACAATGAAATTGCTGATATCCGTTCGTCCAATGAGGATCTCTTCCTCGTTTTCCGCCCGACGCGCAAGCGGGTGCATCTTGAGAATACTATCTCCCGAGATATTCAATTGACAGACACCTTCCTCTCTTACAGGAACGACTCCTTACTTTGCGAGCACTTCATTTCTCTTGATATGAAAAATCGGCTCCGTTCCGCTGCCACCCCCGCAAGTCGGGCATTCGGCTTCATTTCGCTCCCACTCAAAAAACACGCTCTTTTCCAACGTGTTGAAATCGAAAATGATAAATTTGCCCGCTGATTGTACCGGAGCGATTCCTGTCAAATACCTGATTGCATCGGAAGCCATCATTCCCGTAATCATCATGGTGTTGGGTGCAATGGTGGCGGTAGGCAGAACAAAGTTGGTATCGAGTAGCCTTTGGATCAACTGCGGATAGTCCTCGATCTGTGTAGAACGATGCAAATGCATGCAGTCGATACAGCCCGTCTTGCCCGGTTCTACCATGAAGAACTGTCCTTCGATGAGGTTGAATCCCCCAGCAATGAACGGGATTTGCAGCTTGGTGCAGGCATGATTCACCCATCTCTGCAAAAAGAAAAAGGGCTGATCGGCTGCGAGCATCACGAGGTCACTTCCCGCAATAACCCGCTCCACGTCTTCGCTAGACTTGATTTGCATCGTCTCTGTTTCAATCAATACCTCAGAATGAAGCCTTCCGATGAAATCACGTGCCGCTTCCACCTTCAGACGACCAATATCATGCTCGTTAAAGACCATTTGCCTGTTCAAATTGCTGAGCTCTACTCTATCAAAATCCACGAGCTTGATATGCTGGATTCCCGCTCCTACCAGATTGACCAGTAGCGTAGAGCCAAAGGCACCCATCCCTAAGATCGTCACTTTTTTTCTACTTACCTGTTCCTGTAGCTCGCTTGGACTTTGATTGAGATCGGTAAACAAGGAGAAGTAGCGGATATTCGCTTTATATCTTTCCTTTTGTTCCGAAGTCAGAACCGAAGCCTCTTCTTTTGCCTGATCCATCAGGAAGCCCAATCCACTCAGTGATTCCACTGCTTCCGATATTTCTTCATACGTAATTTCGGGGTAATCGACAACCAATAATGTATGTATTTCACCGACAGTACGAGTGCCATCCATCAGTTTGATCATCTTGCGGATGGACCCATTCTCGTCTTCCAATTCGAAGGTATAGCCAGGAGCCTCTCCCAAGCGGATCATCTGCTCTGTCACTTCATAGACGGGATGCACTGGTTTAAATAAAGGACGACGTTCCATAAAAACACCTCCCAATAGTGGGGTTCGCTAACCCGGCTCATTTTAGATGAAAAAAGGGAATAGCTCGTGTGCTATTCCCCCCTCTTTTTAAGAGAATTAAGCTGCTACTGCAGTAGTGCGAACGCTTTCAACTTTTTTCGCTTGGATTTTCATGGATAGTTCCTCCTCTCTATGATCGAAAATTAAGACAAGTTCATTATATTTCATAAATTTACAGAAATCTACAAATATTAGCAAAAAATTATATATTTTGATAATATTTGACTATTTATTTCGTAAGCAATAGGATTTTCCTTCCATTTTCTATAAAAAATCTTAAAATTCCTTCTCTTTGGGAAAAGATTATATTGTCATGTAAGGTCCACTCGATTTGGAGAAAGAATTGAAAGCTATCCCAAAAGAACTGACTCTTGTAATCAAGGAGCAAGTGAAAGAAAACAAAGATAGCAACTGGAGCGCGACCATTCCCTTGAAAAACTAAAGCGGACATGAAAAACCACCTCGCCCAATCATAAGTTGGGGAGGTGGTTTTTTAGTTGCTTGTTCTCTTAACGGCCTTCACAGTAGCCAATGCAGCAGCTAGATCGTCATAGATGACATTCCCTACGACAACCGTATCTGCAATCGCAGCCATTTCTGCCGCTTGCTCTGGGTTACGAATCCCGCCGCCATAAAAGAGGTGGGCTTCGCCCGCGCCTGCTTTGGCAGCCTTTACGATTGCCGGATCGCCGTATGTACCGCTGTACTCCATGTAGACAATCGGCAAACGACAAATATTCGTCGCTACCTGTGCGTACGCTTTGGCCTGCGAAGCATCCGCAATCGGACGTGCTTTCGTCAGCTGTGCTACGCCCGCGTCTGGATTGGCGATGATATATCCTTCTGTAATGATCTCATCCCAATGAATATAAGCGCCAAACGCTTGAAGCCCCGATACATGCGGAGCAAAAATCCAGTCTGGATCGCCAGCGTTCAGTACGAGCGGGATCAAGTACGAATCAAATCCCGGCACAACCGCATCCAGCGAAGAAATCTCCAAGACAGCTGGTACTGCGTAACGACGTAATCGCGACATCAATTCGAGTGTATTGTCATAGGTCACACCGTATGTGCCGCCTACAATGATCGCATCTGTTCCGGACTCGCAAATCGCCTCCAAGGCCTCGTCATCGATTGTTTTATCCGGGTCTAGTTTAAATGTATGGCGCCAGCCACGATAGTCAATCAACGTTGCCTGCCTCCTAGCTATTTTCCGATCCGCTCAAGCGCCATCTGGTATCCATCATTTCCATAGTTCAAACAGCGTTTGACGCGGGAAATGGTCGCCGTACTTGCGCCAGTCTCTGCTTCAATCTGATTGTAAGTAAAGCCTTTGCGGAGCATTCTCGCCACTTCCAGGCGCTGTGCGAGCGACTGCATTTCGTTCACCGTGCACAGATCGTCAAAAAATTGATAGCACTCTTCCATCGTTTCTAGGGAAAGAACAGCTTCAAACAACTGTTCGAGCCCTTTTCCTTTTAATTTTTCCAATTGCATGTCTGTCACCTCTGTTATATAGTCCGTCTTTCGAGCGGTTTCTCACTGTACAATTTTTAAGCACTAAAGCTTTCAACAATTATCTTAGAAGAAACCGCCTTCATCCGCAAGCCCTAATCCTTACTGGAACTTGAGCGACTTCGACAGACCCGGTGAGGTCGACAATATCGCCACCCATGTATTTCCTGGCAAAAGTGGTGCTTCTTGCGTCAAAGCTGCGTCCTCATAGGCACGGATGACACCATTACTGCGCTTCCATTTGACCTTGCGCGCTTTTCCTTGCTGGAATAAATAACCGTCCCCCGGGCCGATTACATCGACCGATAGACGCCCTTCTTTATCCAGCACGCGGTGTTTGGCGGAGATGACCAACAGATTGGTCGTGGACAACTGTTTCTTGTCACTCAAGTCCAAGTGCGGCTTGCCTGCCGTAAAGCGCATGTATTTCTTTTGCTCGGCATCATAGGTAAAAGCAGCTTTATTCAATGAGTGGAAAGTCAGATCAACCTGTGTAGCAGGCTCGCTTTCCTTGATCTCAGCATCCTCCGGCAGGAACGTGAAGTGAGGCACCTCTGCCGATTGACGCATCCCTTTATCCTGCATCGCTTTTTCCAAGAGCTCTGGCTTGGTGTACAGGTTATGTGGCATTTTACGGAATTTTTCTCGCCAAAAGTATTGACCGTTCGGGATTTCATCCAGATGGCTGAGGTCTTTTCGCGCCAAGGTTTCCAGCGCATCCGGACTACCTCCCGCGTGGACGAGGACCGCATCAAAACCAGTCCCGATCTGGATAAAATAAGGACGGATACTGCGGACGGGTCCAATTACTTCCGGTTTTTGGCTTTGGAATATCGCAAGAAAGCGGGTCATTTCCCCTTCGGACAATACCTCATAAATCATGTCCGCTTTGTTGACGCCTGTTTGTGGACGGGCGGGCGGAGCGTTGTTGATCATTACCATGATCGGTCGTTTGCTTCCCAGGTTTTCGTGACTGCCAAGTCCTGTCATCGGTGCCTTATACGCATACTCGATGGGCTGATTCGTTTCCGATGGCGTTTGCACAATCGGATCAGGTATCTGCGGACTAGGTTGGGTGTCCACCGGCTTTTGAGCGCAGGCCGTCGTTACGAGCATGAAGGCTAGTACCATGAGAGACGATTTGACTGTTCGTTTCATATGAATCGCTCCTTTCCATCTCTCGTTGTCTTTTTTTCCCTGTTTCTTTTTCCAGAAGGATACAGGGGAATCCTGCTTCCACACGTTTTCCACGATTCTCATACGTCCGTGCCACACATCTCGTTTTTGGCTATGCTACAATACTGATATAAAACAGATGCAAAGCGAGGCCGAAATCTATGAATACTCCCTACCTCGTCTATCTGGTGGACGATGAAACGAACCTGTTGGAGTTGCTGCAATCGTATTTGCAAAGTGCCGGATTGCAGGTGAAAGCGTTTTCTAGTGGCAAGGACGTCTTGCCGTTACTTGATGAAGAAACACAGCCACATTTGTGGATATTGGACATCATGATGCCCGACATCGACGGCTATGAGCTCTTGCGTCTCATTCGTGAAAAATCAAATGTCCCGATCATCTTCATCTCCGCTCGCGATCAAGATGTCGATAAAATCATCGGACTGGAACTGGGCAGCGACGACTACTTGGCGAAGCCTTTTCTACCACGCGAACTGGTCATCCGTGCGAAAAAGCTGCTACAGCGCACCTATGAAAAGCCCGGTGCCACTGCTTCCTCTACCCAAACTTTCCAAGATTGGGTAACCGTTGATCCTTATATGATCTCAGAAAAAGGCAGACAAGTAAAAGAAGGCGACGAACTCATTGATTTAACCACAAAAGAATTCGAGCTTATCGTCTACCTTTTACACAATCAAGGCCTGGCTTTAAATCGCGAGCAGATTCTGACCTCCATCTGGGGGGAAGACTACATCGGCTCAGACAGGGCTGTCGATGACTTGGTGAAGCGCATCCGCAAAAAAATGCCCAAGTTTCCATTGGAGACGGTTTATGGCTTCGGCTACCGAATGACACGTATATGAGCAAATTCCGGCTGAAAAACCTGCCGATATCCAGGCAAATCCTCATTTTGTTCATGATCCTGACAAGCGTCCTCGGGGTTGGCCTTGGTATCGGGTATCCACTGGCTGTCAAACAGTATCTGGTATCCAACACCTACTCGCTCTTGGAAGATGAGTTTTACACATTATCTCAGCATATCTCCTTCAATGAGCATAATGAGCTGCTGCCTGTTCCGGCTGCGGCCCCTTACTTTTTACAGCTCTTGCTCCAACGTTATGAGTACTCATTTGATATGATCGTCTATGCTGAAAACGGACGAGAGCTGGGCAGCCGAAGCAATGGCCGCATTCCGTACGAGGATGCCAAGGAGTTGTTCCAACAAGCCGCCTCGTATCCAAGCAACAAGCTCCAGCATGGTTCGTTGGACCGTGGAGCCGAGAGCTATTTGTTCGTCAGCAAAAAAATGGATTACCACGGCTTTCCCTACTACATGGTGCTCTTCTCCAAGGAACAGGAGCTCAACCAGATCAACTCGATTTTGACACGTCAGTTTTTGTTCATTTTTGGTCTGCTGCTGCTCGTAAGCTGGTTGTTGGCCGTGTGGTTTAGCGGGTATTTGAGCAGACCGCTGCGCACTCTTGAAGAGCTGTGTAAAAAAATCGCTCGTCGTCAGTTCGATATCCCGCTTACGATGGATCGCGGAGATGAGATCGGACAGCTCGCCCGCTCTTTCGATATGATGAAAAACCAACTGAAGGAATACGACGAGTCGCAGCAACATTTTGTCCAAAATATTTCCCATGAGCTCAAAACACCAATCATGGCGATTCAAGGATACACGCAAGGCCTCATAGAAGGCGTCTTCCAGGGCCCTCAGGCTGAAAAAGGGCTTTCCATCATCATGGAAGAGAGCAAGCGCCTCGAAAAGGTCGTCGGACAGCTCTTGTACATCACGAAGATCGAGTCTGTCTCTCAAATGATGCAAGTCGACCGTGTCGACCTGTCAGAGATGATGCACCTGTTGAAGCAGCGACTCTCTGTGCTCAATCCGCAAATCGAGTGGGAGTTAAATCTGGCACCCGACTTGATCGTGGAGGGAGACGGTGAGCAATTGAGCACTGCGTTCGTCAATATCATGGAAAATCAACTGCGCTACGCCAAAAGCCGACTTACCATCACAGGGAGACTCGCAGGAAAAAGCGTCGTCATCGCGATTTCCAATGATGGACCGCCTATTGAGGAGGCGCTACTGCCGAATTTGTTCCAGCGTTTCCGCAAAGGAAAGTCGGGCAAGCATGGGCTTGGACTCGCGATTGCCCGTGCCGTCTTGGAAGCACATAAAGGAACGATCGATGCCCGCAACGATCCAGATGGACCTTGCTTTACGATGATCGTACCCGTTGAATTTAAAGGCCGATTGAACTGATAGGAGGGGACCCTTGTCCTCTCTTTTTCTATTCTAAAGGAGAAATTCAATAAAGGCGTAGGAAGATACCGTGACAAAACCGAGCTTCTCATACACGTGTACCGACCCCTTTTTGCCGATGATGAAATGGCATCCCTTTTAAGCAAGACCCGATGGCGGTTCCTTCTCCTTGGACGCTGTCCGTTACGATGACGCTCCTGTCCGTTCGCAAGTACATATTCTTGTATAAAATGTACGAATCTTCTAACAAAATTCGTTCTAAAGGTGGCGTAGTTCATGACCTGTTCGCAATTTTAGCAAAGAAATCACTCCTTCTAACGATTCCCTATTGACGTTGTCGTACTTCGCGGTTAACATGGTAAAAATTTCTCTATTAAAGAGGCAGTTCAAAAAATCGAGACCAACTTCACCTAGGAGGAGAGAATCGTGGCTTTTTATTACACAGAACCATCTCGGACGTTTAATGAGTTTTTGTTGTTGCCAAATCTCACCACAAAAGAATGCACGCCGAACAATGTGGACTTATCCACTCCGATTACCAAGTATAAAAAAGGTGAAAAGCCTGCCATCTCACTAAACATACCGTTCTCATCCGCAGTCATGCAAGCAGTTTCCGACCATCATATGGCGGTCGCATTGGCTAGATGTGGCGGTATTTCGTTTATTTTTGGCTCCCAGTCCATCGAGAGCCAGGCAACCATGGTTCGCAAAGCAAAAGGCTATAAGGCTGGTTTCGTCGTGAGCCGCTCCAACCTGACACCAAGCCATACGCTGAAAGACATTTTGGAATTGAAAGAGGCATCAGGCCACTCCACCGTTGCCATTACGGAAGATGGTACGGCAAAAGGCAAGCTGCTCGGAATCGTAACGGGTCGCGATTATCGCATCAGCCGCGACTCTCAGGACAAACTCGTCAGCGACATTATGACGCCATTCTCGAAGCTGATCTATGGCAAATCTGGTATCTCGCTCTCCGAAGCCAACGACCTGATCTGGGAGCACAAGCTCAACTGCTTGCCAATCGTAGACGAAAATCAAAATCTCGACTTCCTCGTTTTCCGCAAGGACTACGATTCCCGCAAAAACAATCCGCTGTCCCTCTTGGACGCGAACAAGAGCTATATCGTAGGTGCCGGTATCAATACAAAGGACTACAAGGAGCGCGTTCCTGCGTTGGTGGAAGCAGGCGTTGATATTCTGGTCATCGACTCCTCAGACGGCTTCAGCGAATGGCAACGCGAGACGGTTCAATATGTAAAAGAAAACTTCAATGTTCCTATCGGTGCAGGTAACGTCGTCGATAAGGAAGGCTTCCGCTACCTCGTGGAATCGGGCGCAGATTTCATAAAAGTAGGAATTGGCGGCGGCTCCATCTGCATTACCCGCGAACAAAAAGGAATCGGACGCGGCCAAGCCTCTTCCCTCATTGAAGTGGCAGCAGCTCGCGACGAGTACTTCAAGGAAACAGGCATTTACGTTCCGCTCTGCTCCGACGGCGGAATCGTACACGACTACCACGTGACAATGGCTTTGGCTATGGGTGCAGACTTTGTCATGCTGGGACGTTACTTCGCTCGCTTCGACGAAAGCCCGACCAAAAAAGTGAAGATCGGCAACAACTTCGTGAAAGAATACTGGGGAGAAGGCTCCAACCGCGCTCGCAACTGGCAACGCTATGACACTGGCGGCAAAAGCAGTCTCGTCTTTGAAGAAGGCGTAGACTCCTACGTTCCATACGCGGGAACCCTGCGCGAAAACATAGACCGTACCTTGAGCAAAATCAAATCGACCATGTGCAATTGCGGGTCGCTCTCCATCTCAGAGCTTCAGCAAAAAGCGCGAATCACCGTCATCTCTGCTACTAGCTTGGTAGAAGGCGGCGCACATGACGTTATTTTGAAAGAAAGCAGCATGGCTGCTGAGTAATACAATCGACGAGTAAACACAAAAAACCAGTCTGCAGCTCACAGTGCTAGCAGACTGGTTTTTTTCTTAGGGCACCGACACTCAGTAAGAGAACGGGCAAGAACAAACCGTAGGTCAAGGAATAAGGCATCCAAATGTCCGAAACGAAAGAGTCAAAATACGGGCGGTTAGGCATCGTCGTCAATGCCACTACGATCATGATCATCCCCAGTGGAAGTGTCAAATGGCGGTAATCCCGCAGCCCCAGTGTATTTGCGATCCCAATGTTCGTGGCATAATAGCAAATGGTAATTTTGATAAAGAGCGTGATAAACCAGATGACGGCCATCAACACTTCTATTCGCTCAAAAAAATTGCCGATACTGATTTTTTGCGCAAGTGTGTAGCTTGGGTAGGCGAGCAGTACGGTAATATCGGCACCCAAGACCAAGATGGCCACGGCAGTAATCATCGTCAGGAAGAAATTCGCCAAAAGGATGCCCAAGATATAAGCTTTGGCCGCACGCGCTGGCTGTTTGACCAAGGGAAACATCACGATCAGAATGACCGTTTCCAGCAAATAACCCACGTACCTGAAGTTCCCCCCGAAAACAGGAGCTAATCCATGCGCAAGCACAGGCTTCACATTTTCTATTTTGATCTGGGGGGAAATAAATGCGATCAAGATAAAAAAAAGCAACAGAAAATACGGAAACAACAGCTCGCTCACTCGAGAAAAGGCTTCTGGACCACTGCGGACCCCCATGACGATGATCACCAGAAAAAGGACAAGAATAATTTCAATGGGGGTCTCCTGCATAATCTGCGTCGTGACAAAATCGCCAATCTCCATCAGCATGAGCGAAGCGTCGATGAAAAAATAGCTGATGAACAACACAGCCACCGCTTTCCCCAGCCACTTCCCCAATATTTCAACGCTGTACTGAAAGATCGACTTGTTCGGATACCGCATACTCAGCGAAACATACAGATAAGTTAAAAGAAAGCCTTCCCCCCACCCAATGAGGGCGGAGATCCAGGCATCTTGTTTGGCAGTGGTAGCAGTAAGAGATGGTACGTACAAAATCGCATCACCAATCCCAAAAAGCGCCACGAGTATCATGAATTGCCTTGCGCTAATATGGCCGTTGTCTAACAATTCCTCTCGCTCCCCCGCCTCGCTACTGGCTACTGCTTCATTCCACAGTTCCCAAAATGAAGTCGCTAAATGGTTTATAGACAAATGTGATCCAGTCCAACGGGTTCGGAATATTCGCCTCAAGCGATTCAGCTATGCCAAGTCCCGTCGCAACTACTAGCAAAATGAAAAAAACCAGCATTTCCCTTTTCATCGCGTTCTTTCTCAAATAAGGCACCTCAAAGAGGGCAATGAGTAGGCTGATCAGCAAAATCATCATGATGGTCCACATGCTGTGCAGTGCACCTACTTTTTCGCAGGATTACCTTTACCATTTCCATGGATGGAAAAAGTTATGCTCTACTCCTTTTTCATGAAAGGAATAAACGAATTTCCCACTTTTCCTGTCCGCCTGAGCTTCACGTCCGTTTTGATTTTCACTTTCAGGTTGGAGAATTGAGAATCCCAATCCTCTTTTACCTTTTCCCACCCTTTCGGGTCATTTTGGTAGATCGACTGCCCAAATCCAAAAACATCCGATCGGTATTGCTTTTGTGCTTTATGGATGGCGCTTAGGATTTTGCCTCTGATCTGCTTTTCTACGTCAGCTTCCAATTTGTATATGGTTTTGGGATCGGACAAATCGTTACTGCACGCCACCTCGCCCACAGTGCCTTCTGCGGAAATGCTCACCTCCACTTGTGGTTTGCCTTTTTCCACCTTGCCGCTGACAGTTGTTTTGCTTCGGATGATCTCAATGACAATTTTATTGTTTTTATCACAAGGAATTTCTTCGACTGTACTGTCCACTCTGTCTGTGATGTAGCTGAATCCGATGCTCTCCTCTTCGTTAAACCACCCCCGCAGCTTGTCTCCTTTGAAGACACCAATTTCGTGATACCTCAACAGCGTTGACTGGCTTTCTTTTTGGGAAGTACCACTAGAAGTCCCCGTATGTACCTTCCCTTTCAGATTAACTCCTACCAACACTGGCTCGATCCCGTCCCGTAGCAAATCCGCAATAAACTCATCCAATTGAATGGAGACAATCGATCCCCAAGCGCTCTCTGCTGTTTCCAAGCTTTTATAGAGCTTCGTCGCCGGGATTTTTTCCAGTGGGTCGATCATGCTGAGAATCTGTAGTGCTGTCGCGTCCTTGGCCAGAATGACATAAAAATCGGGCCGGACCTCATGATCGCGAAATAACAAATCCAGCACTTCCTTTGTCCCTTCTTTTGCTATCTGCTCCCCCAAAACCAGCACCTGGATATGGGAAAAGTACAGCCTTCTCGGCGTTACCGTTGTCATTTTCCGGATTCCCTCAAAAATGCTCGATGCCCGCATGCTGTAAGTCGCAACAGCTGATTGGCTCATCCCCCCGCTCTCCTTTGGCGCTACCCCTCCCGGATTGACGATTTGGGCGGATATCACATACTCTCCATCAATCTTATCGATACCCGTTCCCATGACGATTGCCAAATCATTTAATTCTCTGCGGTTCCAGCAGCCTGTCAATAAAACGAGAAGAGCCAGGCCTAGAAGGAACACACCTTTTCGTTTCATGCCGTCTCCACCTCGGCTATCGTTTTATCATCACATCGGCACGATACTTCCGCTATATTTTACTTTTTCGTTCTCTGACGCTGTTTTTCTGGCGCAAAAAATGGGGACGCGTATGCATCATCCAGATTGGAAGCCGAAGCAGCGTATCCTTTTGATCGGACAGATTCACAGGGGCAAGCGGAGCCATATAGGGGACACCAAACGAACGCAGGGTGCACAGGTGAATGCACAAAGCAATCATCCCCACAAATACGCCGATTAGACCAAAGCTGGCGGCGAGTGCGATCACCCCGAACCGCAATAGCCGGATCGGAATGGACATAGAAAAGGAAGGGAAGACAAAGCTGGTGATCGCTGTAATGGAAACGACGATGACGGTAGCAGGTGAAACAAGCCCTGCCTGCACGGCAGCTTCCCCCAACACGAGTGCTCCCACGATGGAAATCGCTGACCCCACCGCCCTCGGCATACGTACCCCCGCCTCTCGCAGCATTTCAAAGGTAAACTCCATCAACAGCGCCTCGACGGCTGCCGGGAAGGGCACGCCTTCACGTTGGGCTGCAATGCTCATGATCAGGTTCGTCTGCAGCATTTCCTGATGAAAGGTCGTAACAGCGACATAAAGGGATGGTGCGAGCAAAGCGATAAAGAAAGAGATAAGGCGCAAAATACGCAGAATCCCAAAATCCGCACGCATGTAGTAGTCCTCAGAGGACTGAAAGAATTGGACAAAAACAGCTGGTACCAACAAAACAATCGGTGTACCGTCCACCAGAATGGCGACGCGCCCTTCCAACAGCCCAGCTGCCACCGAGTCGGGGCGCTCTGTATTGTAAATGGTCGGAAACGGTGTGAAAGTATGATCCTGAATCATTTCTTCGATGTTTCCGCTCTCCAAAATACCGTCAATCGTGATTTGCCCCAAGCGTTCTCGGACTTCTGTCACTACACTTTCCTGCACGACTCCTTTTATATACATCATAGCGACTTTGGTCTTTGTCATGTCCCCGATCTGCATGGTCTCCAACCAAAGATTGCGATTATTGATCCGCCGGCGCACCAAAGCCGTATTGGTCCGGAGGTTTTCCGAAAACGCTTCTCTGGAACCGCGAACCACCGTTTGCACGGAGGTCTCCTGAACACCACGATCTTCCCACTGCTTCGTATTTGCGATAAAGCCGTACGAATACCCATCTACCAAAATAACGGTATCCCCCGTCAATATCGCATCATACAAATGGTCAAAGTCATAGACCTCTTCCACTCCACCGATCGTGAGCAAGAAGTCCTTCATCAACATCAACGGATCGGCTTCTACGGGGAAGCCGTTTTTATTGGCATGAAGCATGAGAGACTCCATAAAGCCACTAATCATATTTTTGTCGACCAGACCCTCGGTGTATAAAATCCCCACCTGCATCTGATTGACAGCCTCCAAACGCACTTGGCGCGTCACAAGATCCGTGCTGTTGCCGAGCTCTTGCTTCACCTTTTCCAGATTTTCGTCCAACGAGTAAAGGAAGGGTGCAGCTTGTTTTTCTGTATGGATCATGTCAAATCACTCTTTTTCCAGTTCGGGATATGTTTACTATCCCTCATGGCTCTGGGGTCTATGCTGAACACAAAAAAGCCCCCTATTCAAGGAGGCTTCGGGACTGCTTATGTTAATCGACAACTGTCACCATGGTTACGGCAAACGATAGACGGCAAATGGTTCCCCGTTTCGGTACGCGTCACTCAATCGATCCAGCTCTGCCAAGGTCGCTTCATCCAACGTCAAAGCTGCACTTTGCAAATTATCCGTAAGCTGCTCTACACTGGTCGCGCCCACGATCACCGAAGAGACAGCCGGCTTGTGCATGAGCCAAGCCAAGGACAGCACACTGGAGGATACACCTAGCTCCGCCGCTACCTGACTGATTTTACGTCCAAACTCCAGCTTGTCTTCACTTAGTAACCGCACGAAACGCGGCTCCTTATCCGCCCGCGAACCAGTCGGGGCCTGTTCTGCGGAGGTATATTTGCCTGTCAAAATTCCGCCAGCAAGCGGGAAGTACGGAATGATGCCCACTCCTTGATCCAGACATAGCGGTACGAGTTCACGCTCCGGCGTCCGATCTGCCAGCGAGTAGCTGACCTGCGTCGATATGTAACGATTCAGCCCTTCCCGCTGACTGATGCCAATTGCCTTCATCAATTCCCAAGCCGCATAGTTGGAAGCCCCGATGTAACGCACCTTCCCAGATCGAACCATGTCATCTAGTGCGCGGAGTGTTTCTTCCAAAGGCGTCTCTGGATCAAACGTATGAATTTGATATAAGTCCACATAATCGGTACGCAAACGCTTCAAGCTGTTCTCCAGTTCCAGCATCAGGTGGTAACGCGATGAGCCTCTCTGATTCGGTCCTTCGCCTTTTACCAAACCAGCCTTCGTCGCCAAAACGACTTCGTGCCGCTTCCCTGAAAGCGCTAGCCCGATGATTCGCTCCGATTCTGTTTGCGTGTAAATATTTGCCGTATCAATAAAGGTAATCCCATTTTCGATTGCGGTATGAATGATGTTTACAGACGTTTGTTCATCCGCACGCCCTCCGAATGAGTTCGTGCCTAATCCCAATGCTGATACCTTCAATCCACTGCCACCAAGTCGGTAGTATTTCATATTGTGATCGACCTCTTTTCATAATAGGAGTGCTCTTCCATTATCTCCTATTTGGGTGGGGATTGAAAAATAAGATTAGGAAAGTTTATTTTTCGAAATATTCTGAATTTTTTTCATGGTTCTTGATACACACATTTGGGATACATTTAAAAAATCTGCTGTTTGCGTCTGATTGTAGCCTGCCATCCGTAGTTGCAGGACTTGCCACTCTTTTGATGAGATTTGATTTTGCAGTTGCGCAAGCAAAGCAGCAACATATAGCTTGTCCAGCACGTACTCTTCCACGTCTCGTCCATCGTCCTTCAAGACATCCATAGCGGTGGCAGCTTCATTGCTCGAAGCGGATGCCTTCAAGTATGGCTCCTGTAAATACTTCACAGGTCTCCCGACATCCAGCGCTTTTTTGACCTGTTCCTCATTTTCCCCCAACAGTACGGACAATTCTTCTATGGTAGGGAGATATCCCAGGTCTGCTTCTATTTTACTGATGTGTTGGAGAATCGTTGTTGCCGTTCTAGTCGGCCGTACAATATTTCCGCTATCTCGCAAAAAACAGTTGATCTCCCTCACAATCGTTATGACTGCAAAGGACGAAAACTTCACGCCTCTTGCTATATCAAAGGCTTTGATAGCCTTGATGATTCCCATTCTCCCCAATTGCAAGATATCCGCTTTTTCCAAGCAATATTGCCTCACTAATGTCTCTGGCTTGCCAATATATTTGTGCACAGAATGCCAAATGAGATCTTCATTTGCGAGTATCACTTCACCAAGATACTCACTGTCTTCCTTGCAGCGGCGAATATTCTCCATGTTATACAAGGAGTATTGTTCTTTATTTTTGCCAACTCTCTGTTTTACGAACATGGCACGCTCACTCATAATACCTCCTCCCAGCCTATCTTTCTGATTCTCTTAATAAGCCGTTCATTTTTTTGTAATGGGTCATGACTTTTGTATAGTAGCCATCGTGATAACGATTTCGGTCGACATTTCCCTCGCCTTGGTTATAGGCGATGATACTTAAACGAAGGTTTCCATATTTCTTTTGCAAGAGATCCAAATACTTGATACCTGTTTGTAGATTGATCACGGGATCAAACAGGTCAACAGGGTGAACTCCCAGCCAGCTTCCTGTGCGCGGCATGATTTGTAATAATCCTCTAGCGCCCTTGCCAGAAATCGCGTCGTGCTGAAAACGGCTTTCCTGCCAGATCATCGCCATGATCAATACCGGGTCTATTTCGTATTGCTTGGATAATCCAAAAATTGTTTCTGTATAAAGCTCGACTGTAGCAATATCTAGTCTCGGTGCAACCTGTGTGATTACGTTTGCAAGCTCCCTTTTTGTATGCAACTGCCTATCTGTGTCCCTGGCCAGTTTCATCACAGGATGAATTTCCGACAGCCCCTTTTCTACAGCTGGCAGAACAGCATTTGCGGGAATGAACACTGCGGCAACAATGCCGATTAGCTTCGTTAGCACGTAACTCGCTTTTTCAGATGTAGCTGATGGACTGCTTGCAGAATGTTTTTCTGCATTCTCTCCACCCCGATTGCTGTATCCAGTGTACGTACCGATCGGCGTGAAGCGTGGGCAAGGGAAAGATAGGCTTCCTGCACCTTTAGCAGCATGGCATTATTCCCATCTACTTCGGTTCGCAGAAAAAAGGTTGCATCGGGTCGCTTCGTCAAATCACTCATGGTGGCATACCAGGAAAGAGGAGTATCTTTTATATAGAAGTAGTAATAATTGGACAGTTCGTAATGATCAATGATGATAAAATCGACGTTCTCCTTCGAAATCCTCGCCATTTCTCGCTGATAGTCCAGAAAATCCGCTTCAAAAAGCTTTCCTACTGCTTTCTCATCCAGCTCAATTTCGCAGCGAAGCCACATGCCAATGACCGCTCCGATTGGGGTATCTAAACGTGGAAACGATACTCTCCGCACTTTATATCCGAGGCATCTCAAATTTTCTTCCAGCAATGCCGCTTGGGCTTCCTTCGCATTGGCGTCAATTCCTTCGAAAGCGACAATCGTGGGCTGTCTCATGGCACTACATCGTCTCCTCATTTGTCGAGATTTCCTCTGCTGCTTCACGAAGCTTTTTCTCTGCTTCAAGCTCAGCAGCCTGAGTAGCCAGATGATCTGCTAGCATTTGCTCGAATTCTTCCTTTGTAATCTCATAAATCTCGGAATGGAGTCGGTTCACCGTGTATCCCATACCGTCGGTCAGTAAAAAGTTTGTGTAGGTCAACGGCTCCTCACGAAACTCCTGCTTTTCGTAATCGAAGGCAATGACTGCTTTTTCAATGCCCGCTACGCAACCGCCGAACCAAATATTTACCTCTTCTTCTCCACCTTCAGCTGTAGGTGTTGTATGCATATTGGTCGGAACGTGTACATATTTTCCTATGACCTGATGGGAGAGCTCCTCGGTCAATTCCTCATTCATCTTTTTCAACAAAACTGCCATGCTGGATCATTCCTTTTCATCGATTATTTGTGTATGTCTACAGCTCACCGTACTGCTTCAAAATCGCCTTGATGATTTGACACACTCTTTCCTTGCTGATATTGAATCTCTGGCCAATTTCCTCATGGTAATAGCCTTCGCTTCTCATTTGGAGAATTAGCTTGTCTCGCGTGGACAGCTTCATATACTCCATGATGTCGATCATCATCTCAACTTCCTCATATCGAAACTCCTCACTCGGAGCAGCAATACGACTGATCATCGTTTCCTCTTCATTCTCATCTCCACCAGAGACAAGAACTGCATTACTGTTTGTCAGGTTTTTTTGCGTTCCGGCTTTCCGCAAGCAGTCGCGAATTTTATTCGTAATCACATGATCGACAAAGGTAGTCACTCTAGCTTTTTCCTGGTCGTAATCCTTCATCGTGCGATACACCTTTAAGAGAACCTCCTGAACGACATCATCATGGGTCATTCCAGCAAACGTCATTCCACTCAGCTTGGCTTCACAGTTTTCTTTTGCCTTCTGCAAAAAATCATCGACTTTCCCTGCGAAAAATAACTCGTCCATTTGGTGAAGTTGATCTGTCATGTACTTCATCCCTCCTCATGCTCCTATTCACAGTGGCTCTATCACACTAGGTAATTGGAGGAGGGTTTTAGCAACCAGTTTTCAAAATTTTTTTCGGACAAGTTTGCAAGGTACCAGCCGTGAATACTTTTCCATTCAAAATCTTCCATGAAGCACACTGACGCTTGATGTACCATTGGCAATCGCGGCAAATGTCATGAACCACACAACGACAGGTCATGGGCACGACATCCTGTTCCTTTGCTGACATCACGATGTCATTGACTGTCATTTTCTTTTGGCAGGCATCTTCATAATCACATCCCTGACAGGCCATGCTACCCACCGATCCTAACGATCCCGATTCCTTTTAGGGATTCAGGATTTACTTGAACATGCTCGCGAAAGAACTCTTCCAAAACGGCTATCGGGGTGTCTTGGGTCGACGTATATTTCATGACCTGCACCTGCTCTCCATCTGCCGAAAAACTAATCTGATATAACATGGTTTCTCCCCTCCTTTTGCCTCTTGTCGAATCTATACGAAGTGATTTGAGGTGAATTAAGCGGATTTTGAAAATAAAAAAAAAACCAGCCGTTTATTCCAGCTGGTCCTCTACGTATAATTCCTCTATCATTTCCTCTGTTATATTCATCTTCCCAAATTCCTGACAAACTTTTTGAAATCCAAGCAACAAGGAATCATTTTCTGTGAAAACCTCGTTCAGGTCCATTCCCACCATGCCAAGCGCGTCACTGAGCTCTTCCCTGCCTTCGCGATCGATATCCTCTCCTAGTAGAAATTCAGCTAATGCAGCAATAATTACGACATACAATACGGTTTTTTTGGAATCTCTCATTCCTATCCCCTCAATTCTTATTCGTTTGAGATAGAATAGACAGTTTCGAATGAGTTTTCTCCCATAAAAAGAAAAAGCCCGCTGTGGGGCTTACTTTACATCTGAGATGATTTTTTGAATCAAACTTTCATCAATCAAATGGCTGGCTACTGTCAATGCCTTTGCCATTCGCTCCTTATCTCCATCAAAAACCTCATGAATAATTGTACGCACACTTTCTTCACTCAGCTTGTAGTTCTTGGCCATCGCCATAATCCCGACCACGGCTTCATGATCTTCGAGAGCCTTCGCAGAGACTTTTTCCTTAGTCTGTTGAATGATGATTTGTATCATTTCACTTCGCAATGTTTTGACCTCCTGGCTTTTTTACAACCGAATATGTATTCCAAGGGAGACATCTTCCCCATCTGTCTAACCTATGAACGTAGAAGGAGCCTATTTTGTTCCAAAAATTCTCAGCAAAAGGGGGTGAATCATTCATGGTTGTCGACCTCTATCATCATCTCTATGAATTACTTTCTACGGATAGTCAGGTGCTCGCATTACTAGGAATTGCTCCAGATGACAAGGACTCCTTAACCAGGCAGATTATCAAGCGAAGAAAGCTCGCCGAGCTATCTGATGTTGCGAAGCCTCTCCTTTCCTTCTACGCAACTTCCGGAAAGCGCGATACCGATAATCCCCTCCTTCTCACCAGCTTCTTCCGATTAGAAGTGATCACGCCTGGTGATGTTGAGCTGGCGCATCAAATCGCGAGCCGTCTTTTCCATCTCTTAGACGACCAAAGTTTATCGATGAGTGGAATAGAAGGTTTGGACACGTATGTTGTCTCGCAGCAGGAATCCGATACTGGCCATTCCTCTGCATACTGCTTCACACTGATCACGAAGTTTACTTTGCAAGTTTGTTAGACATTTCAAAACCCCGTCTATCCTATGACAAGCTGATCGCGATTCCCTTTCCAACACGATTCAGCAACAGCAACCAAATCCCCTATCTAGAAGGAGTGACTTTCATTGTCTAAAAAAATGATTATCAAAGGTGTCGGTCAATTTCTTGCCAAACGCGCTTCCAAGGATGGAAATGGCGTCGAAGTCATTACGCTTGGTAATATGCAGGACCTGAAAATTGACATGAATGTTGAAATGGAGGATATCTTTGGCGGCGATGGACTCTTCGCCATTGACACTCTCGTCAAATCGAAAAGCATTGAGATTACCGCTACGGATGCCAAATTTGATTTGGCGGCTCTCGAGCTGATGATGGGCTCCAAGCTGCAAGAGCAAAAGAGCGACTATGTGTATGTGCTGGGTGAGCAAAAAGCAGTCACTGCTGGCAGCCTGAATCGCACAGCATCCACTGGCGACGCTGGTGTGTGTGAAGTCGAGTTTGGCGAAAAGCTCTTCAACGGTGGCGGATTTGCTGTTCGTCTAAAAAATAGCAATCGCCTTTTGAAACAAGTGAAGTTGAGCACGTCTGCTGCACCACAAGCTGATGAGTTCATGGTGGATACTTTCAATGACGGCAGCGATATCAAAACTCGTTTGATCTTCTCTCCTGCCCTGCTCAATGAAGATGTGGCCTTCAACTATCAGCGAATCGAAACCGTAGATGTGGTCGACATTTTGATGGATGAAGTACCATTCCCGGTTCATGTCGTCCATCACGGCTCCTTCCTGCAAAAGGACGGAACCTATGCAGGCATTGAAACAGAGCTGTTCTCCTGCATGGCAAAAGGCAGCTTCTCGATTGATGCGGCACGCTCTACAGCCAGCACTTCCGCTATTTCCTTGTCCGTTATTGATCCAGAGCGAGCAGATGGCAAGCTAGGCAGTGTGAAACGCTTCGTATCTAACAAAAAAGTGTAAATCTTTCGAGGTTAAGCAAGCTGAGTGGAGAGCATCATGCTCTTCGCTCTTGCCTTGCTCTTTTAAAAAGGGAATAACTTACAACGAATCATAGCGAACGAAATCACATTCAGCAAGTGGATAAATTTTACTGATGATTTCTCGGATTGTACAAGGAGGGATTTTTCCATGCTAAACCACCAAGAAGATCTGGAAAAAAAACACGCAGAGATGATGAACCAGGAAGCTGTAGAGCGTATCAAAAAACAGCAGGAGGCTGATCTGGTAGAAGCTATTTTCTTTGAAGATGACAGTGAAATCATGCTGCGTGACGGCAAAACCTACCGGATTCCGCCTGTGACCTTAAAAGACGCCCGCATTCTGATGAAAAAGCTAGGAACCGTCCATATCGACGCGATTATCCTTAATTTTCTCCCCTACGAAAACAAGGAAGAAGATTTATTCGATATCCTGCTTTTGGGCTTTCGCAACTACCCTACAGTCACTCGCGAGTACTTGGATGAACATTGTGATTTGGAGACGGCCAAAAAGCTTATTAACATTCTCATTGGTCTAAACGGCTTAAAAAAGTAGAGAGTGGCGAGGGTGACAGTTCCGCGATTCGCGATATGGAATCTGGTGAGCCACTTGATTGGGGCGATCTATTTTTTCATCTCCATAAAGACTGTGGTTTGAAGAAATGGGATATTTGGGAGTACACCCTTCCCCAAGTAGCAGAGTTAATGAAGAGAGTGAACAAATACATTCAATTTGAGGTAGAGACACGCATGGGTTTTCCTTTCTTGAGAAGAAAAGGAACGAATTCTGTTGACAGCTCTCCCCATGCATCTAGCTCGCAAGACTATCAGGAAATTTCCGAAGACGATATTGCCGTACTTGGCAAAGTGTTAGGTGGTCTATAACCCGTTTCTGTCTATTCTAAGACCAGAACGGGATTTTTCTTTTGAGGAAGGTGATATTCATGGAAACTCAACGTTTGACCGATGCCCTCCGCTCTATAACGAGTGCTGCACGGAGTTCTGTAGAACAGTCGGCATCCCCATTTCGTGCCCAGCAAGCTGCCCCATTTTTTCAAGCAATGCAACAACAGCTGTATGAATTGCGCCAGATGATACGCGACATTGAGACGAAGCCGCTCAGTTTTTCCCGTAAGTATGTCTCTCGGCCTGTTTCCCATGCTTCCGAGTTGTCCATAAGTACAGGAGAAGCCATTTCTCCGTTCCGCTTTGCGACTTTTCCCAATGCTCCCGTTAAAAGAACGGAAAAGGCCTACGACACAAGAAGCACCATCCATCCACAAGCATGGGAAGATGCTGCGGTAGATGTGTTACAAAACATGATGAGCAGCGGCCTTCACACGCTGATCACCTCGATGGATATCGAAAATTGGGAGTCAGCGAAATCTTTAAACCGCCTGTTAAAAAAGGCAGAACGTAATTTTTTGTTCAAAGACACAAACATGATGGATTTGGCTCAAGCACGCGTTTCAGGACGAACGCCGGATCAAAAACAAGTGGAAGAAGAAGCACTTGGTTTGCGTGAATACTTGCGAACAGGAGTCAAACAAGACCTGCGGGATATCGCGCTAACACATGCTGTCAGCCTTGAAGAAGTAACCAGAGCCTACTATACGTCTTCTCGCCAATCAAATGACCCGCATGGAACTGTAGCCGATATTCGGGAGAGAGCAGCTTTGTTACCAGATGCCTCTCTTGCTCCCCAAAACCAGCTGCAAACCATCTGGCAGGCAGCCTCCCTTGAAGCATTCGATCTTTTTAAAAATCAGCCCGGTAGCTTTTCCACGCTTTTGGTCCACCTGCTTCAGCGCATGCGAGAAAGCCAGAGCCAATTATCGCTCGCTGTGCGCCTGTTGAAAAATGCTGCGGATCAATACGGAGGAAAAGCTGCCTACGTCAAAGCTCGGCGCAATCTTCATGAAGGAAGTGAGCAGCGAAGACAAGAGCGTGTTACCGCACTGCTTGGTCAATCCTCTTCTCCCTTTACACAAGAAGCGATGGAAATCCAGTCCTGGCAATTGCAAAATCTCTCTTCCTATCAAGCTGCCCGTACTCGATTAGTCCGCAACAGGTTGGAACAGAAAAAGGTACAAGAGCTGTATCCGTACAATGACAGATTGCTAAAAGCACTGATTGCAGAAGAGAAAAAGCTGCTGAAACAGTTGCATCTGCTCCGGTTGAAGATGCGCGACGTAGAACGTCAAGCACATTTGCTCGCCAGCCGAATTCATTTGACCCAGCGGGCATTCGGTGGTTTGCAAAACACGATTACCACCTTGATTCCTGCCGTCTCCTCGCTGGACGAGAGACTGCGTGCTCTCTCTGATACGTCCGTTGCTACTGATGAGCAAATCAAGAACATGACCAGTGACTTAAAACAGCAGGAAAAACAGCTCCAGAAAACACGGGAAGCCTTGAAGGAATTGACACAAGCACTGTCCACGGCTGTACCCAAACCTCCGAGTGCCGCAGCGGGTCCTCAGGCTACTTCCTCAGCTCCAGCCGCAAGCAGTTCATCCTCTGCCGCAAGCAAACTCGCCCCTGTTGCTGCTCTCGCTTTTGAGGAGTTCTCGGGTGATCTCAAGACGAAGATACGAGAAAAGTTCTTGAAAGGAAAAAAGAAGGAGGACAAGAAAAAGTCGGACGAAACGGCGGACGATACGGATGAGTCAAGCTCCACACCGGATATCCCAACGAGAGAGAGAGCAAACAGAGATTCAACGCCTCCCGATGATACAGCCCAGAGAGTACCACTATGGCGAAAAGGATTAAAAAACGCCGGGAAATTTTTAAAAGGTTTTGGTCTCGTAGGCGTTGGCATCACAGCGCTAAATTTTGTGGATAGTCTAAACACAGATTGGCTGCAACCTATGTTTATGTCCGATTCCCAGCGACAAAGCAAAGTGTTGGAAAATCAAAAGGACCTCGTGAATGAATTCGTGAGTATTGACAAGATGCCTCCTGGTTTAAAGCATGCTTTTTTTGCATCGACATTTCTTACAGGTCTTGGAGATGGTTTGATCAACTTCATGGGTGGCACTGCTCCTTCATGGAGCGATTACATTAACTCTTTCGTAGCTGCTTACAAATATGATGGCAAAGACCTCAAAGAAGAGTTAACTAATACCCTCCAGCTAGACAGCAAGGAATCTCAACTCGAATTCGATAAATATAAAGCTGCGTACAAAAACAAAGAAGAAAAAGACAAGAACTCAATGCTTATTGATATCGATGACAGCGGCTCCAAGCTGGACAATACCCCAATTACTTCATGGGAAGAGGTCAAAACACTCGACCTTGGCAAAGAAGTGGTTGGTCATCACCTGGAAAGCCTCTCTCTAGAGGAAGGCAAGTTAAGATCCGAATTAGAGAGAACGCAGGCTACTCTTAAAAATCAAGGTAAATCCGAAGATTCTCCAGAAATGCTGAAAGCTTATGATGATTACTACAGTGGTATTAATACGAAACGGAATGAACACTTAGCCTTTTTCGAAGAGGTATTCGCTAAAATTCCTAAGGGTTCAGATGCCTCTGACGTAGTAGACTCAGTAATCGCTGATATAAAGGCTTCTATCGCACAAAATAACCTCGATAAAAACAACCATACCTCCGGCACAAAAATTAATTCCGTGAAGGACAAGCTGAGCTCTGAGCTGGAAAGTAAAGAACTTCAATATTCGATCGACAGAAACAAAGCAATCTTGGCAGGCCACAGCGCAAATTCTGAAGTAGTAAAGAAGCTTGATGAAGAATATTTACGCAGTATCAATGAGACTTTCGAAGCGACGAGTTCTGAATTGGATCGCCTTTTGTCCGGGAACCAAATGAATGAGACATTCAAGAAAGACATCGAGAACTTTAAAAAAGGTCTCGAAAAAGCCAAGTACGACAATCTCGTATCCCTGCATATGTCCAAGCAGCCCACCAAAGGAACCTTCAACATGCCCGACGGCTTGCAGCCGCTTACCTACTGGGGCATGCAAACCGCAAATGCAACACATAACACCTACGACCTTACCTATGGCGGTGGCAGCAATGTGAACATTACCATCGACAAAATGAGTGGAGCAGAAGCTGACCTCCAACGCATCGGCTCAACCGTCAGCGAAGCCGTTCGCAATACACAAGCAAGCCTTTCCACTGAATTAAGCCAACAAGTCCGCTCCGGCATCGCCACGAGCTACACGAGATTGTAAGGAGGTACAAAGATGACCCAACAATACGCCTTTGGCACTGCTAATCAGCGCTACAAAAAAAAGCTGTTCGTCGATACAGGCTTCGAGTTCATGGAAGTAACCGCCCGTCTCATCGAGCCATATGCTCCGCCAAGTCCCCAGCCTTCCTTGCGCGAAATTAAAATCATCAACGCTCCCTCACACATCCACCACTCCGGTTTTAGCAGCTACCAATGTTCATTGACCTTACTTTTTCCAGACAAGGAATCGTACAACCATTACCTGAGCTACGCAGGCTGGACCCACAAGTTTTACGACGAAAAGGGAAGCATTTTCCTCGGCAGCGCAGAATCCATCACTCCTCATGTGCTTGAGGCAGGACGGCGCTACAGCGTAACTGTCGAATTGATCCTCATCAAAAAAGACTCGATCGAACGCGAATCACGTTTCCAGTTTCAAGATATTGAAGGGCATTGGGCGCAGAAAAACATCGAGGAAATGGCCAATCTTGGGCTGATCACGGTCATTACCCGTGACGGAAAGCCCATCATTTACTTCCGCCCCAATGATTTTGTGACACGCGCCGAATTTATTGCTTTTTTGAATCGGACAAGGCGACTGGTAGAACGGATGATTCGGGAATAGCTGAGGCTGTTCCGGGTTTCTGTCTACTCTATATAGGAGGTGATGAAAATGATCAGCTGGGCTGATGTGAATGAAAAAGACTGGTTTTTTAACGAAGTAATGGAGGCAAGCAATTATTTGATGGCCGACGGAGAACCGTTCATTCAAGGAATCGCTTACGGCTCCTTTGAAAGCAATGCCCCTTACTTATATGAGGAACAAAAAGGCTCCACTGGGCAAAAGGTATTTACACTCACTGCCAAATTGACACCGAGTGCAGATAACCCCGTCTTTGTCTATATTGACGGCACGCAAACCCTTTGCAAAGAACTTCGGCCGAATCAAACAGACCCGAACAAAACAGATATCGAGCTGTATTACGCCCCTTCTGCCAATTCAGTTGTTGCCTTTTCCAGCTTCGGCAAGCCTGCCTTGGACCGTTTTGGCAAACCGATTCCCCCCAATTCCTCTTCCTTTGCTTACCCGAACAAACGCCTCGATAACGGAGACACGTATTTCTACAATCCATTCAGTCGCCAATTCAATGAGTATTTGTACGCATATGGTCGCTCCTTGAAGCGGATTGATGTGCCTGAAGAAGAATGGAAATCGACACCTGCCCAAGACCTCGCCAAAAAATATATCGGACTCAAGCAAGACGTCTACATGGTTAGTCCTGCTCCCGGAGCCACGATTTATCTTCCCTACAATCTAAACGGCGTTCAGTTGCGTTTCATCTACAACAGCTACGAAAACGGCGCTCTGTTTATGCGAGGCGGATATTTTTCGGTGAAAAGCCCTGGCGTATGGAGAAACGACCGCTTCTTTCCCAACGCCTACATCAATCGGGCAGAGGCTTTTCTGCTTATTGACCGGCTTCGGCGCTCTTTTTACCAACGCTTTACAGATTCACAACCTCCTACACAGCGGTTGGATGAATCCCATACGGCATACGATGGGCAACGTGTTTTTCGTCTGAACGGTACCTATCCCGCGGGTAAAAAGCTGCTTGCCGTCAAAGTGGATGGAAAAGTGGTGAGCAGTTCCGACTATCAAGAATTTGATGATCATACGATACTGTTCAACATGTCTCTTGAGGCAGGTAAAAACGTTCATTTCTTCTATGTCAAAGAGACAAGCACCCGCTTTGAAGATGTCGGGCGCGAGAAATATATGTACAACAGCAACACCGGGGAAAAGATCGCATTAAACGGTGGAATGACAGGCAGCAAGCCTTCATGGTGGGCACCATCCGTCCTCTCTATGGAAGACGAGCGGTTTGGCAACGGAGATTACTTGATCGAAGGAATTGCGATCAACAATTTCGTCGATGGAGCGGCTGTCGTCAACCATATGTACGAGGTATCGTCATCCAACGCAGAAGAGAAAGAAAAATGGTTCATGCCTTACTCGCTACTCACCCGGGCACAGGCCGTCTCTTTTTTGAATCGCTTTCGAAAATGGTCCCTGGAACGGTTTAAATAGGAGGTGCTTTCATGCAATCGATGTCCAATGAGCTGCGCAGAATTCTCTCCGAAAGACTCAAACTCGGAGAATTAAAAAAACCCGCTTGCCGCGTCGAGGTCGATCGACTCGTCTTCGTGCCAGGCCGTACCGAAGAACTCGATTTCATTATGAGTGATCCTCGGGAAGAGAAAACGCTGACCCGGACCATCATTCAAGATGGCTCAGGAGAGGGTGGCACTGCTCCATCCAAGATTTCTTTTGTCTTTCCGGTGGAAGGCAAAAGCATCCGAGATATTACCGCCTATATGGGCGACAATCGCAACCACCGAGGAATCGATATCGCTTGTCCGGTCGGTACGCCTATCAAAGCTACCTGGGCTGGCAAAGTAAAAAAAGTGACCGTATCTGAAAAATATACGAGCTTTGGCTTTCGCGTAGAAATTCAGCATGCGGATGGCATGTGGACCCGTTACGCCCATATGAGCGAAATCCACGTCAAAACAGGGGATTATGTCACGCAAGGCACTATTATTGGAAAAAGCGGCAATACAGGAGACGTCCGCTCTGCCGGCGTTACGAACATGGGCACCTATGACGATCCCAATTCCCCCCGCTCCAAAGGAAGAGGAGCTCATCTGCACTTTGAAGTCTGGAATGGAGATGCCGTCATCGATCCGTTTCCTTATATGAATGGCTCGAAGCATCTGTTCGCTGCCTCTTCCAATAACGGCGCAGGAGTCACTACCGATGCCACCTATGTTGGAACGCCAGGAGCAACTCTTTTTGACGAACGGTTTACCAATAATACGTGGCACACAAAATCTGTCTACAAAGTAGACGAGCTGACCAAAAAGCTATCCATGATCGAGAGAAGCACAACGGAGCATAGCAACCTCACCTTTACCTTTGACCCCAAAGGGTACAAGACCGTCTTCCCATCCCCTACCGTTACGACAGGTATGAATCTCAAGCTGACCTCCGTTCACCCCGGCATTTTTAGCATGGGGTTCTCCACCAACTTCGGTGAAGGTACCGGCGAGCTGCGCGTTTTTTTCAATGGAAAAATGCAAATCAAGGTCAACAAATTCTCTGGGACAGAAAACGTAGAGATTCGTGATATCCCCTTTCCCAATGGCGAAATGGAAATCCGTATCGAGCTGTTTTGGAATGGAAAACAAGTCAATCGCTTTTCCCTCCAGTACATTCAGATCAAGGAATTGCAAGGGCGACCCGATCTGTACGGAAACAAAGACAAAGTCGATCCGACGGTACAGCAGGAGTTTTTTGAGGAACGGGAAATTACGAGCACCTTCATGCCTGGTCAGCCGCGAAAAGTATCGCTCCAGGTCGGAAAGTTCGTTTATATGGACACCCTTACCCTCGACAATATTAACCACATCGAAATGGACGACCAATATGAAATGGATTCATGTGAGGCACGCATCACAATCTCGAACCCTGGCGGCTACTACAGCCCGGACTATAATCCGTTTTACTTTCCGGAAACCTACAAGGAAACGCCTTGGTCTTATTTTGTGAATGGATTCCATGTTGGTGTTCTCTCCGAAAATACTCCTGTCCGGATCTACATGGGTTATGGTCTGAATTTGATGCGTGTGTTTACTGGTCTGATCGACAAGCTCGATTTGAATGGCGAGGAATCGACCATGACCATTTACTGCCGCGATATGTACAAGAAAATTTTGAACAAGGTCATTACCGAAGACAAGCAGTATCCTCCAGACGTCGGGCATTCTGCCGCACATGATACCAACGTTTTTTCCTCGATGTCTCGTCGGGACAAAATCATCTCGATAGCCAAAAAGCAAGCCAAGCAGCAGGGCCCAGAGCTCGATTATAAATTTCTGCTAGCCATTGCGGAGCACGAAACCAAAATGGGGACGCTGGGGAAAGGGCTTCCTCCAGGAGACTTCATTCTCGGGTATGGATGCTATACCGGAGAAAAATGTGACCCGCAATACCAAGGGCTCGAACGACAGCTCTATCGTGGAGCCGTTCGCTATCGGGAAGCTATGGCGAGCAAAGGGTGGCGCTTCCAGTCTGTCGACGACGTTAAATATTTTTGGCAAGGAGGCGACAAGGGCGCTTATCAATGGGCGAGCGATACGAACTGGTATAACAGCGTGTGGCAAATCTACCAAAAATTCCGCTCAAGCACGGAGTTTGATTCGATTCAAGAGTGGGAGGGTGCCCCAGCTGTTCCGACAGAGCCTGCTGCGAAAGCGGCCTATCTCAAATCAGCTATCGTCCAGGACTTGATCGCCCATGCAGGAATGTATGGCTGGCGCAGCAATCCGCAAGACATTTTCTACCCCTATGCCATTGTACAAGAGACGAGCTATACCCACGTGACGCAGGCGACAGGCAAAGTTTTCAAAGCTGTACCGGATAAAGAAGGCGAATTCGTTGAAGTCGATCCCGAATCCATTTTGACCCCAAAAGGTTGGAAAAATCCTTTTATTGAGCCGCCCGGACGCAAATTCGAATCGTATCAATACAAAGTCGGAGAAGCCATCGCGGAAATCATGAAAGAGACGCCATTCCGTTCCTATTGTGACCGCTACGGTACGTATCGCCTGGAAGAGATTGATATGAATCGGCCGATTGTGGCTACTTATACCGAGCATGACAATTTGATCACGATTCATAAGACCATCGATTTTTCACGTGGCAAAAGCCATCTTGTCATTTTGGATGAAGAAAATAAGGTCGGTCATTTCGTAGACACAGAGATTTTGATGGAGCTGAAGGGCGAGGTACGTACAGGCGTTAGATCCGTTCCTTATGCCAAAACAGACGAGCTGAAGAGGGTGGCTGCCCAGCGAACGTTTTTTGATTTGAAACGGTTGTGCCGTACGCTTCAAATTTCCATCCCCGGTAACCCTACCCTAGATGTCCTCGATCGTATTTACATTATCGACTCCAATACAACCACCCGCGAAGCGTATACCATCAAAGGAATCCGCACGATGTTTGATGCGCAGAACGGCTATATGCAAATCCTCGATTTATTTTGGAGCAACAACGAGGGGGCGATTGTGTAATGGCCGGAATTGCGAATGATTATTTGATTTACCCGATCCTCGATCTGATCCGTGATGAAGTCCACCGTACCACGAAAGTCATGGCAGACCCGTTCGCAGAGGAACCCTCTGTACGTCTGGTCCGGGAGCATCCCCTCGATCCCGAAAAGGTCACGGGTGCCAAGCTGTTTTACGAGTCTGGCTACATGCTGGACATTTCCCTCACGTTTGGCTCTACAGACACTACCACCTTCCCGCTTGAAGTCGATCAGCTCCATCCAGATTGGGAGTACTATTCTCTTTGGCGCTTGACCTCGGTTACCGCTGCGGGCTACGCACCTGACGGAAAAACGGTAGGATCTTACCTGATCCGTCTACTCTATGATACGAGGGGCCTCTTAACTGGCACCGATGTCCTTCGTATAGAGAAAGAGAGGTGAGTACAAGTGGGCTTCTCCGTTGTTTATTCGGGCGGGGGCGTAATCGACAAGATACGAGAGCTCCCCTACCCGCACTTTTCCAAATTTACTGAGCCCTTCATTCGCGGACGCATGCTTGATGTGACCGCGTCCAAGCAAGTCTTTTCCGATACCTATGCCCTTCCCTATCCGACAGAATTTTTATCCGTGGCGTTTGCTACCAATAACTACTGTGTCGGCGATTACTGGGAGCTGAGTCTGGATGGCGTGAAGGTCTGTGAAACGATTTATACCAAAGAACTCCCGGAGTCCGTCTCGATGGGAAACAGCTTTGGGATCGTCTACCCGTTGAAGCCAAATGCGCAGGTCCGCTTTGACTTCCACAACATTACAGGTACGGAAAAGAAAGTTTGGTACAATGTGAAATTTTTACGCAAGAAACTGTAAAGGAGGCGTATGGATGCCTAGTAAACAAGTAGCTTGGATCGAGGGCGAGGTCACAGCCGATTTGCTCATCAACAAGCTGGCTGATGAAATCGTCAACGCCAAAATCCCGGATACTAAGAACCGATGGGAAAAGGTGTTTGAAGTCAAGGAAGACAAGTGGGTTACGTTTAAGAAGACGACTGTTGTGGATACACAAGGGACGTACAAGCATACGGATGGGAAGACTTATCCGGTTTATGTGTTGCCGGATTTGAGGGAGTTGAGATCCTCGTACTCTGATATTCCTCTCGTTGATGAAGATGGTTATGTCCATGAAACTCTCGGTACTAGCAATACGAAATCAGGTAAAAAAATCCAGGTAAAAGAATTTGCCTACAAAGATACTGAAGGTAACGACATTACCCTTTCTGTGCCAGGGCTACTGGTGGTTAATATCGATGATGCTGATCCTTCAAACATCGTCGGTAAGAAATCCTATGTACTGCTTCAAGGTAAATACGAGCTTGATGGGGTTACTTTTACACCCGGTGTCGAATGGAACGAGTACAAGATCATGACACAAATGCCTTCCGATTGGAACGACCTACTTTCAAAAACGAAATGGACTACCTATTATTCGGGAGGTTACACCACCTACGTTAGTGCCCCACTATACAAATTCGGAATGGTCAAATACATTGCCAACCCCGTCCATCACTACGACCGCACTGTCGTCCTAAAAGCCGTTCCTGACGTACCTTCGGGCCAAACGCCTACCGATTATTTCGTCATGCTGAAGCATCCCATCCAGCAATACAACTACTTGGATGTGTCGTACGGCAAAGGCTTCACAGGCAAAAATCCGGTTGGAAGCTCTGCTGATACCTACGTGCTCGCCTGCGATAAAAGTACCGTCGTTCCTGGTAAAGTCCCAGTCGTCCTCGACCAAAAACAAGCCGAGCTTCAATACAACAAATGGAACAATTCTGATGATACCGACAAATACACTCCACCTCACGAAGCATGGGCACTCGATTACGATGACAAGGTCGAAATCAAAAGCCCTTCCTCCCACTTTTTCTACGGCGCCGATTCTGTCGTCTCTTGGGTACCAAACAAGAAGCGTCGCCCAGACTACTGGGTCGAATACAACCTCTCCGTCAGCAATGATCGTGTAGCAATCGTAATTGAGGGTGACCCTTCGCCTGATATGGATGCTTACTACAGCAGCTTTGCTTATATCGGAAAAACCATTCCTTTTGCTGACTATGACCACAAAGGCAATTTTGGAATTACAGTCGGCATGGGTGATTTGACAAAGGAAAAATCAGGCTTCCTTCCAGCCGACATCAAGCAGGATACCAATCCTAACTACTCGGGCTGGGGACGCTATACCTCCAACGGCATGTACTCCTTCTCCATGCTGCAAACCCGTAGCTCCGTCTACTTCCAAGCGTACTACCCTGCCTTCATTACCCAGCTCCCCAAATACGATGGCGTGGGCACAATCCCTCCTGAGCTGTCCAAAATGGTACTCGAAGCAAATGGCTTCCAAAGCTCGAAATGGACGAAGAAATATCATGCATCTCCGATCTATCTGGTACACCAGTTCGAAGGTTATCGTGGTTACCTCGACAGTGTCGTAGCAATCGAGGACCATAATCTGATCAACAAGGACGAGCTCGTTGTAGATACAGAGGAACCAAAAGATCCGAAGAACCCCGCTGCCGGAACTTGGACAGAGGTATACAAGTTCTTCCGAATCAATACCCCTGTCAACTTCTTCAAGTACTCCCCCAACCCTACTGATTGCACCATCGCCATCTTAAAAGAAGTATATTAAAGGAGGATTTTCACATGGCTAATTTTAAATACATTGAAAAAATCACCACTTCTAAAGAGCTCCTGGATACCATTAAATCTGAAATCGAACAAATCACTAACTATCCGCATAATGCAACTGCTGGTGAAACACAGGAGAAATCGACCTGGACGGTCATGACTGATCTCACCAAAAAAGATTCCGCTTCTGGCAAAACCTCCGAGCTAGTCTTAAAGGGTAGCTCCAGCATTAACAACGTTTCCAAAGAGTTTTATGTCAAATTCGTCAATCCAGGCTTCACCAACCCGAAGGAACATAGCTCCTTGACAGCACAAGTATTGGAAGGATACAACCCGACAGCTAAAACCTTCGCAACAGAAGGACATCCAGTCAATTTCGAATGGGCTGACGAGAAATTCGTCGTGAATGGCAAACCGACAGATCGTACGATTGATAAACCTGTCTACCTGTACATGAACGTGATGAACAATCGCCTTTCTCTGGTTGCCGTTGGCGATCCGGCTGTTCACTTTGAAGATTATCGCAAGAGCTTCTTGTACGTAGGCGCACTTAAGCCGTTCAAGTACAACATGGATGATGTGGTTGGAAACATCATGCTGACAGCCGGAGCTGTCGCTGCTGAGCCTACTGTTCCAAATGCTCCGCACGATTACGGGCAATACACCTCTTTTGGCAACAACACCTTGCAAATGCTGGCGACAAAATCTGGAATTCGCTTCCAAAAGCACTACCCTGCCTTCATTACCCAAGCTCCACAGCCGGGCAAGGCATATTCCGATAGCAAGCTCGGTGACACCGGACTTCTTCTGGAGCCACAAGGCTTTAACGCATCTGCTTGGACACGCCGTTACCATTTGAGCCCGATTTATGTCGTGCACGGATATGATGGATACCGCGGCAGCTTGGATGCATGCATTGCTGTTTCGAAAAACAACATTCTCCACTTGGATGAATTGATCATTGATGTCGATCCGAGCGACACGACTAAGAAACACAAGCAGGAAGTATACCGCTATTTCGACCACAATACCGAGCAAAATTTCATGAACTACTCCGCCAACGTAAAAATGGGAGTCGCGTTCCTGAAGGAAGTTCGCTACTAAAAGAAGTCCCTCTAAAACCGTATAGCTAGCAAAAGGGGGAAACTAGAACACATATCTGGTCTTCCCCCTTCTTTTTGGGAGGTGAACTATTTGACCGGGATTTCTTCTCTAGCAGCCTATCAATTCAGACTTGCAGACCACCACGCTTCTATTCGCAACTATATAGGAAAAGTAACTTTCACGACTTCGCCCTCTCGTAAGTATTCCTTCGTCTATATTCCCTACGGTCAAAGTGCCAGTATGCTCATGCTGGATTATTTGCTCGCGAATCGGAAATCATTTGCCGCTGACTTTCAAGATTCCTTGCAGGATATGATCCGGAATGATACTAGCATAGCAAATCCCATGGAGCTGGTCGTGGTATCCGATCGCTCGCCGCTTAAAGAGAGCTTGGTTCAGGACGATGCCTTGGATGCTGACCGGATCATTAAGCAGCCATTACAAGTTATTCGTCGCGTTCATTTATCGGATCGGATTAAAACAGCAGGGATGGCAAAGCTCAATCCGACCCAAATGTCCGTGCGTGTGCATAAAGATGAGCTGCATATCGATTTGCCACCAGCATCGGCAAGCCGTTCCATTTCTGCCGAAGCTGCCATTGGGAAAGAACAACCAGGGGCAACACGAACTAAGAGATTCGCCGGAAAAAAGATGAACGAATGGTTCACGGGAGAGCGTTTATCTACCTTCGATTTATTCGTCAACACCGAAAGAAGCTTGGCTGAGCGAAAGTTTTGGGCTTCTCTCTTTGTGCAGATGGAAAGAGAATACGCAACCAGATCGATCGCTCACAACCTATCTATTGAGAACAGCCTGCCTCTTTCCAGCCGCGATAATAGACATGCCATGTTTACGGATTGGTCCCGTTCCATTGGCGAGCGTCATTTTTCCTTCCAGATGACCCGACACTTCGTGCAAGCCTTCCACCGGATTAAAACAAAGCCGACGAAGGTGCTTCGCGACATGGACTGGGCTTATCTCAAGGCCCGTCAGTATGACGCCTTGCTGCACTTCCTTCACCGTGCAAACAGGATCGCTACGCAAGACTTAGCCATCCATCGCACTTCTACAGGTTATCGAACCATGAGCCAAGGTGGCTCCATTTTACAGAATCGCGACTGGGGCTATCGAGATTTCACTCGTCCTCTCACTCTAGATTCCTATTCACCCACAGCCTTCCGTCCGTACCAGAATGACTTGTTCATTAATCGCTCTCGACTCCATGGTGCTCGTCCCTATCAATCACGAGGCACACTCATGACGGAATATGCAATCGGTAATCGAGACGTGGTTTCGGAACTCGCTATTCTCCTGTCACAGCTTTCTGGAACCCGTTTGATTCAAACAGATGCTTCACTCTTGACCTATCTCGAACAAGCCTCTCGACAAAACAACCACCATCTGTTTATCCCAAATCCCATCTCTGATTCTCGACGCGAAAAAGTCAATCTGCTCTGGGTTCCCCAACATTTTGAGCTCGGAAAGAAACACCTTTCTCGCCCCACTTCGATTATCAGGGATGACGTTCGCGCAGATCGCCAGCTCATGCGTGCTGCTCATCTGTGGGAAAAGGAACGCGCTATCGATCTTAGCGGAGGCAAAGCACCTAAGCCAGCTTTTTATCAAGATGAGGATGACATTTTCGCCAATCTGGAAAATGTACGCCAAAGTCTCCTGGCTGAAGATATGATCTTTGCGACCATCTTACGCTTACTGCCCGCTCATCTTTTGGAAGACATCCTTGCTTCCAAAGAATTTCCTTCCCACCTGATGGACGACATGATTTTTGCCTCGCGCCTTACAGACGGTCAGAGTATTTTGGAAGCACTGATGGAGTGGGCGCTGACCAACAAGACTTTCGATGCTTACGTAGACGAGGAATTTTTGGAGGGTGTGCGGTCGCGGGTTCAGGCATTGATCGAATCTGAGGTCATTTTCAGTAAAGCGTTGCAAGACAAGTCCGGCATTCTTTCCTTTGAGACATGGGAGGCTACCCGCCAGAATGAGATTCTCTCGCATCTGGAGGAGGACGGGGTTGCAGGAAAACGGGAAGCATTGCTCTCTTCAACGGTTGAAGAGGTCGAGATAGCTAGCCAAATGGAGGCAGCCCCTGCAACCATTGCAGAAACACTCGTTGGCGAAGATGTATTCCGTCCAGTCGAGCTGCAAATCGAGCATCCTTTTGGTTACATGGAACCCGATCCGTCCTTTTTGTTCGACGAGCATACAGCCCGTAAATCCGCTCACGCCAGCGATCTTGACGAGCTGCCAGTCACAGCACTGCTGCGCAGCAGAATCACGGAATTGTGCAGTGGCTATCTCTTCGCTACCTCCCCGCATGAGCGAGCCAGTTACCTCGTCGATTTATATGATGTGGCAGAAAAAAGCGCGCGTGATGGAGAACTGCACGACGATGAATGGCGAAAGTATGCCAAGCTCGCACTGGAACAAACGGTATTGCATGAGCAACTGATTGCCTATCAGCCGGAAGCAGCAGCTCATTTGATCGAATCCATCCTCAGTTACAAACAACCAGATCAAGCTGTTATCAACGCGGATTGGGTCGCCTCCAACCAAGAGCGCGCCACCTCACTTCTCACCCAAATCATGGGTAAAAAAGAACTCGCAGATGCCGTCATCCTGGAATACTTGGCTGGCCAATTGGATCGCGGAAAAGGTTATATCGAACAACCATTGATTTCGGTCCGCGACTACAAGAATGCCTGGGCAGATCGTATAGAAGAATTAGGACAAGGTTTGGTCTACGACTACTCCAACGATGTACTCGAAGCTGAACACGATCCCGAGCATTGGTCAGGTGGTTTTTCTGTTCCAGAAGCATACGATCCCCATGATCCATTCAATGCGTACTACCCATGGACGACAGATAGGAACGCACTCGCGATGGGGCAAGACAACTGGACTCGTTTTGGTTCTGGCACATGGGAGCATAATCGCGACCAAGGCACTTTTACCCATCCAAAAGGCTCTAGTGGCATGAGTGGCTACATTCGAAACGACTTTACCTACAATAACTATCAGTTTGAGGTCGATTTCAAAGTCGATGAGCCCGCAGATGGGGACAGCGCTGGCATCGTGTTCAAATATCATAACGACCAGAACTACTGGATGTTCGTCGTCAGTGATGGAAGCGCCAGCGGTATGCCGCGCCCCATGCAGCTTTTCAAAGTAGAGAATGGCAGATCAACCATGTACTCTACCCCGATGAACCCGTTTGCCTGGGAAAAAGAGAAATGGTATACGCTGCGTGTTTGGGTAACGGGTAACCGCATCCGTGTCTGGGTAGATCATAACCTGCAATACGACTTTACCGATTAGAGGTGATCATTTTGGGTCATACGTTTGGCATATTTTCTAAATCAGTGGGCAACGTCACATTCGGAAAAATGCGCTCCTCATTGGTAGAGGGCGCATTCCACCCGAATCATCCGGACAATCCGGACAGCCCCAATCGTCCTCGTGCAGAAGATCGTTACGCTGGGTATCAGAATCCGTTGTTGGGCGATCCCGGCAAAGGTCAGATCGGTCGTTGGCAAACGGTCAATCTCGATTCTCTCGAAAGCATGATCGATCAAATGATTGAGCAATTTGTCCGGGACAAAAATTGGTTCACCAAGGTTCGTTGCCGCGAAGCGCTGTGGAACATGTACCGTCGCCTGGAATGGTGGGTCAACCAGCAAATCGATCCGCAAAAAAACGACTACCAGCGCGCCTTGCTCATGGTACGAGATTGCATTTACAAAATCCTGAAAAACGCAGAGCAGCCAGATGGAACCCACCAAAATGTTTCGCTACCAGTCTGCCCGGCTCCTTACTATCATCACTTTAGCGGCTACTACCTCAATCATTACGATGCCATCGATAAAGAAGTCCCTACATTTGATATGCGGACTCTCCCGCTGTCGGATAAGTTTCACGGCCTTTTCCGTTACGTCTCCTCGACCGAGGATCAGGAATGGAAGATGGTTCACTCCGTCGGCACCAATGAGATGGCGGGGAGTGAGAACATCATGAAGCTGGATGTGATCACGCTCAAGCATGGCAACTCCAGTAAAGTGACCTTTCAATGGCGCTTTAAAAAGCAAGGCTTTATTCGTTTTAAGTACATGGCTAGCACCGCTCCTGGCGATGGGTTGCTGTTTTTTATTAACAATAATCAGGTTGGCGGGGAATGGAATCAAAGCAACAGCTGGCAGGAAGCGAAGTTTCACGTCAAGCCTGGGCAGACGTATAAGTTTGATTGGTTTGTGCGTCGGATGAGTGATCGGCGGTTTGGGGAAAATGCGGTTTATGTTAAGGATGTAGAGTGTGTTGAGGTGGTGCAGAGCTTGGATGAGCAAACGCCCCCGGATGTGGATACGTTGGGGGATGCGGCTTTTGCCGATCGCAAATGGGAATGGCTGACCAGATCAAGCAAAAGCATCATGACGACTTACTATAACGGTGTAGTGACTGAGGATATCAATGGGAGAGAAGTCTCCATTTCACTAGACAATGAATGTGACGGTATTTTTTCTTGGAGTCATAAAATGGGGAGAGTATCTCCTCCTTATCAATTTGAAGTCACCACTTTTTTTGAAGACATATTTCAGGAATACATGATGCATGGGAGTTCATCGCATGGAAGTCACGCTTCTTCTCATCATGGCCCTCAATGGTCACTTGATCCCTACGAACACTATTCTGAAACCAAATCCAGTAATGCCAACATTACTTACAATGTTCACGTCGGAGATGAGACTACAGTTGATGTAAAAGGCGAAGTAGAGTTAATCTGCCCTCCTCTGTCGATCGATCATTACAATCCGCAAGTGATCTCTGATTTAGACGCAGACACAACACACTTCACATTTTCCGGCGTAAACGTTTGGAAAAGATGGTCTCATCCCGATTTCAATATGCAAGCATTGGTAATGGAAGACCCCATCCGTCAAGGTATTGGAGATGCATCAACTACCGTTACTCTTTTTGACGATGGCTGGTTTGAATTTGATTATGCTTGTGATTTTCGCCCTTCTGAAATACTAGAGGTGCTGGTAGACGGGGAGCAGGTACTTGTGTCAGCCTCTACCACAGAGATTCAATCGGCAAAAATCAATCTTACCAAAGGCACCCATACGATTACCTTTCGAGTGACAGACAGCTATACAGAAGAGCCTTTTCGAGCTGAAAAGAGCACAGACTTTGATTACGATGATGATTCCGAAAAAATTCGTGGTCGCTTCGGAAGCTATATTTCCGTAGATCGCTCCAAAGATTGGGACTACAACCGGAGTAAAAAGATGGCAACCTCCTCTGAGAATCGTGCAGAGATCGATTATCAAGTGAAACTGAACCCAGGTGCTTCACTCAACTTTACAGAGAAGGTTTTACTGGAGCCTGTCATTGATGTAACTGACTTTGACCCAGATCGGTCCAAATACGTTCGTGTCTTTTCAGAGGACTTCAATTCAGGTGACGAACGTTGGAGCAGAGATATAGATGTCCGGGATAACTGGAAATGGGTAGACATTTACCAGCTTTATCATCCTGAATCGAACACAGGCGATATTGATGATGGCGTGTTGATGGTCAAGGATCAGGATGGAACCACGAACCGCGTTTATTTACGTGATATTGAATTGAAAAACCCTGGTTTTGTCCGCTTTGAATATGGAGGAAAGTACAGTCGTTATGAATCGTTGAAGCTATATGATAACGGCAAACTGATTTGGGAAGGAAACGAAAATCACGAAGCAGCCGTAGGTCTTTATCGGGAAGTACCACTCCCTGCTGGAAAGCATTCTTTGAAATGGGTTTACGAGGATTTGGATGGAATCGAGGTAGAGGTAGGATCTGGTTCGGGATCAGGAGGCAATGGTTCAGGAGGAACAGACGGCTCTGAAGAGCTTACCCCGGAGGAAGGGGGGCAAAAATGTTTTCCGGCTGGAATTGAGTCTTATCGTATTGATCGAGCATTTTATGAAAGTGGATTACCAAGTAAAATCAACGGACAAATGTTCTGGAAAGGACATGAGCAATCGGTAAATAACGGGATTATTACTCGGGAAGTGACTGCTCCTAGTTTTGCCTCATATATCTATTCAGAGACGCTTCGAGTTTATGGGGGAACAGACATCCCGAATAATTCTCCTTCAAAGGCTATTCTTGATTATAGTAATTTGAACAGAAAGACCATGGAAAAAGGATTTCCTGTTTTATTTACAAATGCAATCCAACCAACTACCAATGTGAAAAACACCATCAGTTTTACTGGTGGCGGCATTACAACAATTCGTTTCAACTGTGCTTCTCTAGTGAAAGACTGGGATAGCAAAAAAGACGAAGCACTAAAAAAACTCGGAAAAGAATATAACGGCTATCGAGCATCCTTTAAGGTAGTGTTATCTCCTACCTCAACAGGTGAAGGTGAAGTAATATACTATTCGAACAAAAATGAAGGTATCTCCCTTAATCGTGATTATAATAATATTGATTGGTCAAAATCTTTCCCTGTGAACAGGAAAGCAAGTCGTCCATTAACATTCGGAAAATGGTATTTACAACTTATCTTTACTGATGAATATTCTGACGATGACAAGGTAGAAGATCACCTGCAATACGTTGCTATCAATAATTTGGTAATCACCACCACAGAAAGCCCTGACGATGGAAAGGTTCGTTATGACACGACAGAAGTGAAAATGGAAGTAATTGATAAATCAACCGGAAAAGTTGTACAAAAACCAGCCTACTTTAATCGTGGAACCTCAATCAAAGAAGACGTTCATCCCATATATGTATCCATTCCGCCAGGTAAAACCTATCAGATCCGATATACACTGCTAAAAGGCGCTGGAACGAAAGGCGGAATAAACAATAATGGTGGATCGTTTGATGTGTATAACGGCAATTTCAAAGAAACATGGGAAGATTATTGTCACGACTCCAACGGACATTACTACCCCAAAAAAGAAACCCCTTATACAGGAACTCCCCCAACCCAACCTGCTACAGAATGGGTAATCCCTCCCGACTCATGGTGCTGGTTAGATGCCATCGAAGTATGGGAGAGCCCTGATCCTGTTCGTTTATGCAAAGACACAAGATTGCGTGTCAGAGTCTATGACGAGGATTCCGACGAATTGATCTCAGAAGATGAATACGATGGTGATGACGAGCAATTAATCGAGGTTGCATTAAACAACAATACCCCAGAAGCAAAAAGGTACAGAGTAAATTACCGCTTTTTAACGAAATGCGACGACATGGTTTCCCTATCGGACGCACATGTGCAATTGGAAGACGTGAAACCTCTCGCCAAGTCATCCTGTACCGTACTCGGGTTCAAAGTCACCGAGAACACGGCTATCTGGATGGGTGGATGCAACGGAAGCAAGATGTATTTAAACGTGTATGGACAAAACGGAGCTTTGATACATTCACAAACATTCTTGGAAGAAGGCAAGCAATCCTTTGGTCTCGCTTCTCTCCTACCTACCCCTACCCCTTCCTATCGCTTTGAATTCATCACCGAACAAAAAGGTACAACCAGCGCCGTCACTGGAAAAGAATACAAAACAGCATTCCGCATGAGGGATTTCCAAGCTATAGAAACATGGGAACTGATTCCTGAACCTTTCAACTCCAAGCTCGAATTTTATATCGATAACGTATTAATGGATACCTTTACACATCAAGGCGGCTTCTATGATCACTACTACCCTGTCGAAGCAGGCAAACATACGTATAAGTGGAAATTCATCGCACAAAGTAGCGGACAAGTCTGGGATGGTTGCGAAGTAGACTACATCAAACTAACCAACTGGATCTGCGACAAGGTTCTCGTCACCCCCTACTGCGATCCCGGCAGCGGAGACAAATGCGTCGAAGCACTGATCAAATGCTTGCTGGCGATCTGGAAACAACGCCCTGAGGCATGTGTAATTGGCAAACGAATATGGCTATTTACGTAAGGAGGTACTTCTATGAGTGTGGTTTCTCGGCGTAAATCAGGGTTTCTCTTCGAAGATCCTTTCGATTCTCTTACCCTCGATTCCAAGTGGAACATGACACCAAATGATTCTTCAAGGTGGTCGCTAACTGACGCACCAGGCTCGCTCCGTTTAAAAGGCGGAGCTGAGCCACTTCAACTCTTTTTAGATTCACTGACACCCGTGAAACAATTCGTCCTCGATATGAAAAATTCATACAATCCGAAAGCTTCCGGAAGCACAGGTGGATTGACTGTCTTCATAAACCACAATGACTTTTTCCACGTCGAAGAATATTACGATGCATCGCAAGGTACTGCGAAAACCTTCCCCTGGCTTCGATTAATACGCGACTACAATACCTACACCGCTTATTGGTCCGAGGACGGAGCCATCTGGCACATCATCGGTTCGGAGGAATTCAATCGCCTTGCTCCCAAAATCGGTATGTTTCTCAACAGCAGCGCTACAGACAACTTTCTGGACATGGAACACGTCCGCGTTTTCTCCCTCCCCACTCTCACAGTCTCAAACCTCTCCCCCGGCACCCGCGTGGAGCTGCTCGATTCCACAGGAGCCGCTGTCGACTCCAAAACGTGTCGGACAAGCCAAACATCCATTCAATTTGATATGACCCAGCGTCCTATTCCTTTCACTGGCTCTCTCCGTTTTGCGGAAGCAGACGGAAAAACTACCATTAGCTCTAGCGACCAGATGGAAATGTGGGGCGGAGACGAATACGATTTTTCCCCTTCTCCCACCCTCTTTTTTATTGATGGCGAAGGAAATGAGGTCCACCTGCAAGACAACACGGAAGAGTTTCTCGGTCATATGCTCCAAGGCCAGTATAAGGAAGTGAAAATACTCGCCCGAAATACGATGCATCACGGAACCTTTACAGGTATCCAAGGCGTCCTCACCTCCTATGCAGGTACGGATCAGTACAAACGGCTTGTAGATGTCGCAACAGACAAAAACGGCGTGCCTGGTACGTGGGGTGATTCCTTCACCCTGCCAGATACTGCCGCAGGAAATGAACAAGTTTTCTGGACGCGGATTTCCCGTGAGACCGATCCATCCCTCATAGATAAAACGACACATGTCCATTTTGGGCTGAACTTGTCCGCCGTTTATACCAAATAAATCGAAAAGGAGCTGAATGTATGTCGGTCAGAATCACCCGAACAGGCACCGAAGTCGTCCTGGATCATAATGAGTTGGCCAACAAGGGAAAACGTACCCATGCTGAAATCGACTCCTACCTCCAGGAGCTAGATGATGCCAGAGAAGATAAACCTAGCTTAAAGGAAAAATTCCGTGAGCTAAAAAACAAAGACGATGAACAGGATCGTCAGCTTGATGCCGTGAAAAGTGATGTTTCTACCTTTCAAACGCGGCTGAATACGTTATCGTCAATTGTCAGTGCAGCAGAAGCGAAAAATCAGACCCAAGATCTCCGTCTTTCGCAAGTCGAACAAAAAAACGCACAGCAAGACCAAGCCATTCTAAAGCTGCAAAGCGATGTCTCCTCTAACCCGAACGCCGAGGTGGTCGCTGCGCGCAGGGATCGGGATGGGAAGACTTTTCCCAGTCTAAAAGCTCGGTTGGATGACATGCAGGGGAAGATTGGTACTGGAGGCGGCGGGGGAAATAATGGAGGAGCCTCAAACAGCTCCTTTGATTTGCAGACCCCAATCAATATTTTACTGAATACCTTTCGTGATGCCGAAACACATAGCAGACCCCCCTATCGACAAAACAACATGTATGTAGATGTATTTAGCGATTCCTCAGGAATTGATAACGAAAAGTCATCTTCTTTTGGGATTATAAATGGTACTGTCTTACCCGGGCTTTACGATACAAACATCATCATGTCCAGTCCAACTGAACCCGCGCCTTATCACGTAACCTCGTCTAGTGAAACGTCTGGTTACCCTGGGTGGATGGGAATCAACGGAATTTTAACTGATTCCTATTATTCAGATGGAGCGACTCCTCCGGCAGAAGGTCATTGGTGGCAAATTGACTTTTTCGTCCCCAAAATAATTACTAAGCTCGCAATCCGAGCTATTGGAATCTCAGCTGGACAGTACGGTCTAGCCACGTTTACTCTTCAAGGTTCACAAGACAATACGAATTGGACAGATTTATACGCTGGATCTCATGCAAACACAGGTTCAGAGTTAGAACACAGCTTTACTAATACCTCTGCATACCGCTATTACCGCCTGGCCAAGCTTCGCAGTTATCGTAGTGCAAACCCGGTAATTTATACCGGTTGGCACGAGATTAAATTCTATGAAATTATTGACGCTGTTACTCTCGTGACTAAAGCAGTTAATGTTGGCCGCTCTCCAAAGAAGATTATTACGACTGCGGAGTATACTGACGCGGTCACCTTCGACCTGACCCTTGATGGAACAACTTGGGTAAAGAACATCGAATTAAATAAGCTACTCGATACCTCTTCACTAAAAGGTACAAATCTCCAATTACGAGCTAACATTCCAGCTACAGGCAGTTTAAAATCTATAGGATTTACTTGGTATGACGATAGCATGCTTATTGAGATGCCAGGTAAAGAAGGAGGAGGCAACGATCGGAGCAGCAAAAAACCGTTAGTAGACGTCGTAGCCGCAACCAATATTTTGCGTAATGCTTATCGGACTTTGGAAAGTACGGTGCAGGGAGCATCCGTTAGGCATAATTTGTATGCAGATGCATTTGTAACTACGTCTGGAATTGATGCCTCAAAGTCCGAATCCTATCAAATTGGAAACGGAAAATTCACCAAATCAGCAGGCGCTATTTATAGCTGGCACACATTAGGTGTACAGACTGCTTCTTCTGTTGGAGATTACAGCAATAACAATACTGCCTATCGACCATTCAAAGCAAATGGCACCACACCAATCTATTCTGTTGAAAAAATCGCAGACGATAATGCCGCTGTATCTCCAGGCGGATATTCTGATTACTGGCTTCAGAGTGGTACAAGTGCTGACTTATTCATGAAATGGGTGACACCCGTAGAAGTATCCAAAATTATTCTTTGGATGAACGGCAGTTATGGCGTGGATCACAACTATTGCGATCATCAAATTTTCGTAAAAAATCCTTCAACAGGTAAATGGGAAGCTGTTACTCCAAGGATTAATCTCGCTTCCAAGACCGATAAAGGAGTACATGGGGACGGTTCATGGCACTACCCCATTACCCTGGACTATCTCATTAATGAGGTCAAAGTAACGGTATGGAATAAAAGCACATACATGACCGTTACTGAGGTACAAATCCTGCAAGCATCTGATAAAAATCCTGTCATGGTTTCCAAACCGATTCCATTGACAAAAGCTCCGACCCATCTTGTGCTGGATGCTGAGTATGAAGGTAAAATCAGCATTGATCTGTCATTGGATGGGGGAACTACATTCACAACAGGCGTTCCTTTGAACCAATTGGTTGATGTTACAACTCTCGTAGCAGGTACTTCTCTAGTCATTCGAGCCAATCTGAGTGATAAAGCAGTACTAAACAGTATAGGCTTCATTTGGTATGACGAGGACACGCTACCGACTTATACAGATACGGTAGGTGGAAGTTCTGGAGGTAACATACCTGGTAATGGTGTTTCCGTCATTCAAGTAGAGAAATACGGAGTTATCGCCTCTCCTACTTCTCCCTCAGAAGTAAATATCACCATCCCCTACACTTCTGACTATAAATTACCTCCAATTGGGATTTTGAAGTTTGCCCCCGGTGAACAAAACTACTCTTTCGAAATTGCATCCTTTTCTAGTAACGAGGCCACTAACTTTGACCATGACAATTATATGGAGCTGGATGGTACGCTACGGCTTAAAACTGACTACTCAATTGAATTGACAGAAGACGTCGTGCTTCCATCTGGTAATAGTGTGTACTCATTGACTCTTGATGTGAATCAATATTCGAGTATTGAGAAAATCAAGGTGACTTGAATCGCCCCGTGTTTGAATATAAGGAGGTGTACCGTATATGCCAGTACCAGCAACGACAGGACAATTAAGAACAAAAGTTTCAGACATGCAGATTGGTGATTATATCATTTGTGAATATTGGCAAAACACAGTAGGCTCAACGGGAAGTCTTAGCTTACTTGGCACAGCAATTCGTGTCGAAATTCCAGTCACAGGTATGACAGCAGCACCAACAAGCGGAAATGGTGGAACATTTTATTTTGTCAAAGTAGATAAAGGATTGTTAATTGGAGACAGAGTTGTAAACCACTCCATTTCATGGGACGCTTTAAATACAGGAAAGCTTATTCAAGGACTACCTTGGAATAATGGAAATATCATTCCTGTAATGACAGAAGACACAGCTCCCAGTGGCATAGTAAGTGCAAGTAGTAGCTTATCGAATACTCCTCCATGGCATTCTTTTGATGGAGGTATAGCAAATGCTTGGCACTCTGCAAGCGCTCCATTACCTGCATCTCCAGAATGGATTGCGTATGAATTTACTGAGCCAAAGATAGTAAAGAGGTATGATATTCTTGCATACTCATCAGCAGACCCAGCAAGACCAAAAGTATGGACTTTTGAAGGATCGAATGATGGAACAACCTGGGATGTACTAGATAGAAAATCAAATAGCACGTGGACAGACAGGATGGAGATTGTCATAGACAACAAGACTGCCTATAAAAAATATAGAATACACATCACAGAAAGAGTGGGAACCAATACTTATGTCCGCATAGGAGACATCAGAATCTATGAAGTGGCAGGTATTATGCGGAGCTTAACAGGTGGAGTTGCTTATGCAGATGCAAATGGAAATAAAACCTTAGATGCCAGATTAAGCAATGGGGCATGCTTTCCTGTTAACAACGAATATGAACGATATTTAATGGGATTTCCTCAGAGCATGATAAGAAATGGATATACATTGGATGATGTCTTCCATTACAAAGTGCTTTTTACATGGACGCAAGATACCACTTTGACAGGGTCCCGTATATCAAGTACAGGAACTACTGAAAATCAAGACAATACTAATCGTGTTATAAGAGGAAATGAGGATAATTTTCCAATATGGAAAGGTCTGGGCATGGGTAATTCATCAATAGCTTATGCGAGTACAGGTTTTCGGCCAGTATTTGAATACAAGGAGGTATAGCATATGGCTACAATTGGGGATCAGTTACTTACGCCAGAAGCTGGATGGAAAAGATATGACGACGGTGATCCATCTATAAAATACTTGGGAACTTTCGTAAGAGAATCAAATCAAAGCTTTTATGGTGGGGCCTCCAACTATGCAACAAGTGCAGATTTTAAGATGAAATTTAATTTTATTGGCACTAGAATTAGAATAATAGGTAACCTGTACCAGAACAAACTCCCTAATGTTCCAATAACGATTGATGGTGTCACTGAAACATTCAGTCAGTATGGGGATTTAAAGTTTCAAGCTTTACAGTACGAAAAAACAGGGTTAGAGAATAAAAAGCATACTGTAGAGATTACAGTTCCTTCCTATGCAGGAAGTATTGGTTTTGACCCAAATAACATAAACGTGAAGAACATACAGATTGATGCCATTGATATTGATGCTGATGGTAGGATTTTGCATCCAGATGAAGTAGTTGATGTTAAAGATTTAACTGTAGGAAAACGTATTCGTTTTAACTACTTGGCACCTGCTGGTGCGTTTGGAAGCATATCTATCGGAAAAGAAATGTTAGGACTTCTTCCCAATGCTCCTGCAACAAGTGCAAATGGTGATGGATATTTCATCATGTACGGTACAAATCACAAAGGTGATAAGTTGCTGATGGCTGACCGCAATATCCAAAACATTTCATGGGATGCCTTAAATACAGCAGGGATTGCAAGCGGAAGCGGGCTGCCAATAAAAAGCCTGCACACCATTCCAGGATTGTCTGGGTATTCTTCTGCTCTGTGTAAAGTTTCTGCTTCAACAGAGTATGACAAAGCAAGTTATCATGCATGGAAGGCTTTTGATGGATCAGAGACTACGTACTGGACAAGTACTGCTGCTACTGAAACAACAGAAGAGTTTTTAAAGATCGAGTATTCAACGCCAACAAGAATTACTTCGTATTATCTATCTGCCATATACAGTCCGAAAAAATGGGTCTTCGAAGCTTCTAACGACGGAACTTCTTGGGATATCTTGCATAGTGGAAATGAAGTATCAAGCTGGCACGGTCTTAAAAAGAGCTTCTCATTCAAAAATGATAAAACTTACACACAATATCGCATCAGAGTAACAGAACGTTACGTGTGGAACGGACTTTATTATGTCGGCTTTTATACTGCCCAATTGTTCACATCCTCTGATAGAGAAATAACATTGCGACTGCCGACAGGTGGAGTAAATGCATCGGATAAAGACAACGAATGGGATAAGTACATTACCGACGATCGGATCTGGAATAATGTAAATCACGGTTCATGGACCAGTACAACTGATCAATCCAATTCAAAGGCCCGCGTGATTCGAGGTTATAACGGTCTCACAAACTGGACATCTGGGTCAACAGAGCTTACAACTCCAGGCCGAGGCTTCCGTCCTGCTCTGCAGATTGAGTCAATAAACAATAGATTCCTCGTACAAGACGGTTCAGACGTGAAAACATACACTTCTTCTGGCTGGGAAACCGTTGGTACTACTCCCCCCACAGATGATATGTTTCTGAATAAAGGCATGCTCGATCTCTCTACATGCGCCCCATACTTGAAAGATTTAATAGACAAATCCAACATCAAAATACTTGTTTCTAAACCTGAAAGAGAGCCCACATTTGCTCACCTTACTGGCATCCCAGTACCAAGGATCGTGAAAATGAAGAATGATACTAGCTTTCTCGGCGTAGCTAAAATCAACTCTTTAACCTTATCAGGTACAGTGCAAGGCGTTTTAATAGTAGCAATAAGTACGGACAGTGGAACAACATGGGAAGCAAAACAAAAGGATGGCTCGTGGACAACCGTTGATGTTACTACCCCCATTGATTTCAAAGCAAAAGCAATGACAATAGACGATTTCAATAGCATCCAAAACTGGGACGATAAGCTTGGTCAAGCTAGAAACTTGCGATGCGCGTTCTACTTCGAACAGTCTTCATCCGCTGATGAAACAAATCTAGACTCCCTTACCATGGATGTAGACTTACTAGATTCCTGGGACATGGCAATGCCAGGAGTAGATTACAAATATGGATATAACCGAAATACCAATCTACGAGTCCTTTTACTCTCAGATGGAGATTACAAAATAAACGTAGGCTCTGGCGGTAGCAGTGGCTCCACGATCACAGAAGTAGATGGAGGTACATTCTAATGACACTTCCCATCAAATTCAAACGAGGTCTAAAAACTAATCTCCCTTCCGTTGCAGCGGTGGGAGAACCTCTTTTCACCACAGATACAAAAGAATTATTTATCGGTACAGGTGACGGGATCTCAGCTATTGGAACCGATCCAACTCTGGCAGAAAGAGTGGGCCAACTAGAGAAATATCGCAGTTCCGTATCTCGGACCTATACGGAAACATTTGCTTCACCAAAAGTTGATATTGAGAAAACTACTGCATGGTATTCAACCAACGGTGTACGTACCTCTAAAATCCCCTCCATTACAGAGAATTTCACAGATTTGAGTGCTGTTGATCAAATCAAACTTCGACATTGAAAACGGATTAGTAAGATTGAGCAATACCTTTGAAGGAGTCGTAGTATCTTCTTCTCTTCCAGTAGTAGAAGTGGATAAGCTAACTGTTCAATCAGACTATACGCTTCCTAACGCATTAGGCGTCATCTCTACCAAAAAAGTAACCGGGGAGAGGGCGTCAAAAGAATCTCACCTAGAACCAACTATTTTAGTTGATCGTTTAAACAGGACTTGGGTTATCAGTTCTGTCTACCGTGAAGGAATTTATGCGGTTGTAACCAATCCAGATGATTCCGTTGCCTTTGAAGGGTATTTGCATTCGTACAGTGGAACTGGTTACTATGCAGCCTCAAGCATTACGAATGCAGTAGTTGATCATAACAACAATGTATGGATAGCAGCAGCCATTTTAAACATGCCTGGGTTGATAATTTCTATTAAGCCTGATTTTCAAGCCCTTTCAACTCCCATTTCTGTAAGAGGAAACACCAGCATTAACTCCACCCCTCCATTTTTAAAACTCCATGTCGATAAAAACAACCGGATCTGGTACTCGTGGGGGTATTCAACTACTCTCTATTACGGATGCGCTAATCCAGATGGTACCTTTTTCATCCCTACTACTTCACAAGCTTTCACCCCGTCTACGGTAGTTGACAATGTTGTAATGGTAGAAGACCGTACAAAAGGCTATGTTTGTTTCATTACACGAGGTAACAGCAATAACACGGTAAGAGCTCTTCGATTAAATTATGATGGAACAAACCCAACCCAATTCTCTTCGATCGGTAAATCCTCAAGTAAATGGTTACACGCAACCCACGATGAATCAACGGGTATTACGACTATCTTATGCGTTGATAACAATGCTCCAGTTGTACACCGACTAAACTTGTCAACGGGATCATCCACCACTTTTTCCTTGACCGGATTCATGGCCATTGATCCTTCTTTACCAATTGGATTTGTGTTACAAGACAATATTATGCGGGTGTTTTATCATCAACAAACGGTTGGCTCTACTCGTTTTATCTCTATTGATCTCGCAACTTTATCAGTTGTGGAACCGGACACACTTATTCAAAGCGGGACCAATACAACAAGATTATCTGGCTGCATTGACGGAAAAGGAAGATTAACTATTGTCTTAAATACGACCGAGTATTCTTCAAGCTACTATAGCCTGATAAAAATGTTACGTTATGATACCGTACCTACCTCTGTAACTTTCCAGATTTCCCCTGACGGTGCATCGTGGTTTCCCATATCACTTGGTGAGGAACTCACCCTTCCTACTAAAACAGACAAGTTAATCGTGAAAATAAAGATGCAGTCACCAAATTACGGGATTTCCCCCACAATTAGAGACTATCGTATTTCACTAGGCGGAACGGCAGGAGAAATCACACAAACGTATACTTCATCCACCTTACCATCTGTTACCCCCATTTCTCGTGTTACACTTACTGCCAACCAAATTCTCGATGGCGGAGAAATCCTCTGGGAAGTAAGCAATAATGGTGGCGGGTCTTGGCAATCTGCTGAGCTGGGTCAAGAGATTGAATTTGCCAATCCAATCAACAGCGATCTTCGAGTCCGTGCGATTCTCCATTCTCCTGCTAGCGAATCAAGCGCCCCCTCTATTCAAGATTTCACTGTAACAAGCGCCAACTTATTATTGAACCCCTCCTTAGCAGACCCCAACCTCCCCCAACGAGTCATCGATCTTGAAACCAATCTACTAAAAACAAATTTCCAGCTAATCACTTACATGAACGCGACAAAATATGGATTAAAAAACATGGTTGTCGATACTTTCACAGATCTATCTGGTATAGATATCCCGAATAGCCACTGTCTATGACCATACTCAAAAAAAATTCACTACTGGAATCGTAGATATTGTACCACCCATGACTGCAAACGACTTCCCCGCCCCTTTTATTGTGAGTGCAGACAGTGTTACTGGTGGAGCTGTGTTTCATATGTTTGACCGCAACTTAGCAAGTGGCTGGAGCACAACTGCAGGTGGACATCATTGGATCAAAATTTTCCTGGGTGAACACGGACAGATTGTCGATCGATATCTTCTATCTGGAGGCGCAAAGTACGCTCCTACTTCCTGGCAATTGCAAGGTTCCAATAATAATACGACTTGGGATACGCTCCATTCTGTTTCCAGTTATGTTTGGACTCGGTATGAAGGCAATGAATTTACTATTCCTACTGAGAACATCAAACCTTATCAATACTATCGATTTTACTCTACCTCTTCCCAATACGGATCTGGCGTAACCCAAATACAGGAATTACGATTACAAAAGGCCGTAGAACAAAATCATCTACAATCAAAACTCGAGAATACCACTACACCGCCAAATAAAATCGTGATTGTCGGAGATGAGACGGTTAATGGTGGAAACATCAAATACCAGGCATCTCGAGATGGTGGAAATACCTGGACAGACGTTCCCGCACAAACTCTTACAGATATTTCTAGCCAACCGGTTGAAACACAACTCGTCATAAAAGCAATTATTACTGGTAATGCAGAGCTTAATGCATGGGGCTATTACTATGAGTAAGACAAATTAGCTCATACAAGACGCGACTGCCAAGCTAGACGGAAGGAAATGGAGGATTACTCTTGACACTACCAATCAAACTCAAACGCGGTTTAAAAGCCAATCTCCCCTCCGCTGCATCAGCGGGGGAACCCCTTTTTACAACCGATACCCATGAGCTTTTTGTCGGAACAGGTGAAAGTGTAGTGCCAATCGCGGCATCTGATCCCACTCTTGCAAATCGAGTAGAAGAACTTGAAATGCATAGAAGTACAGTCTCCAACACCTTCTCTGAAGAATTTGATACATTAACCTATGTCGACTCTGAAAAGACAACAACTGGAATTGTAGGGGGAAGAGTAACTCCTACGGTTACCCCTGACTTTACTGAAGACTTCAGCACTACGAACTACTTTGACGAGTCAAATTCTATGGGAGTTACTGTTGACACAACCAACCATCTCCTCAGAAATACAGCCGGGATAAAAAATGGAATTTTTCACGCCAAGTCGATTACCATCCCGAGTACTGACAAAGTAACTATAAACGCTGTATCCAACGAACCTAGCGCATACGCCTTCTCAGAAGCCACTCGCTTTTCTTATTCCGGAAGTGTTTTTTCGCAGCCTATGGGTTTTACAGACCGCGCGAATCGTACCTGGAAGGTGGCTCTAGTAAACGGCACAGGGATTTATGCAAAGGTAACAAATCCTGATGGCAGCCTGTCGTTTGAAGGAACGATTTTGCCATTCAAGGGGAATACCCATACGCTCCCTTTTCAAACGGTCGACTATGTTGTGGACTACAACAATCGTGTCTGGTTCTCTATTTCAAATTCATCACTCGGTGGGGTAGTTGGTGCTGTTAATAGCGATGGCACCACTTTCAAAGATTGGTATACCCTATATTCAGGAGTAGGAACAGTGATAGCAACATCGATGACTCTAGATAATCAGAATAGGGTATGGGTCTTTCACTCAGTTGCATCTTATACGCGACTTCATGTTTTTAATAGTGATGGTTCTTTAAATAAGGATTTACTTAATATTCTAACATCTGGACCCACACCTTGCTTACGGTCAGTCTATGACCCAATAAGAAACCAAGTTGCTATAGGTATAATGAACGGGAATTTTTTCAAAGTATATCTTTTTGACAGTTCATTTCGGATGATTCGAAATATACAACTAACAGTTGGGGGAGAAAACAGCTCGATTGACATGATGTATGACCTTGTCTTAGATAAATACATCGCTATACAAACGATTTATACGAGCGCAACGACATCCTACACAGTTAAACTCTATTCTCTTCATCCAGAAACGCTTGCTCAAACCACTTCAGTCGCAAACATCAATGCAAATTGGGTTTCCAGACTAGTTGCTGACGGATCAAATTACCATTTTGTGTACTCCTCAAATGTAGAGCTAAACAAATTCTACCTAGCCACTTTCAAAGCTGCCGATTTATCCGTCATCGATTCTTCTGTAACCGTCTCTACCTATGCCGGCAAGCATTATCCCTTCAAAGATAGCAACGGAGTTCTTCGTTCGTTATCGTTAACTTCCAGATACGAAACAAACCAAGCCATTGATGAATACCGTTTTGGAGCATCCAAAGCTACCGTTACTTTAGAGGTAACAAACAACAACGGACTAGATTGGATAAATGCGATTCCCTGCGAAGAGGTTACCTTTCCAACTCCCTCTACCTCACTACTTTTACGAGCCAGATTAGACTCGCCTACTGCAAATCTATCTCCAGAGCTGTACGGGTATCGTGTGATTACAGGTACTCTTACAGGGGAGGTCATCCAAGAGTTTGTAAGCACCAAACTCCCTTCTGTCTCTCCCATTGCTCATGCCTCGATTACCGCTGATCAAACCCTTCAAGAAGGCTCAATAAACTGGTACCTGACCAACGACGGCGGCGCTACTTGGGAATCAGCAGTCCTTGGACGCAAACATTCCTTTAAGAACCCGCTTTTTGCAGATTTACGGGCAAAGGCAGTCATTACCTCGCCTTCTGGCTCCGTGAAATCACCTGTCATCTCTGGTTACACCCTTACCAATTCCAACCTATTACTCACTCCAGCCCAAACAGGAACCAACCTAACCGTCACCATGTCCTCCGACCAAACCCTAACCGCCCCTGACACCTTCACCAAAATTACTTTCAATACACCCACCCACGACGAACTGCAACAATTCGATAAAAACCTAAATCGCTTTATCGCAAAGACACCCGGCGACTACTTAATTGTTGGCTCAGCACGCATCAAAAGCCCAACCACCTCACCAAATGGTCTGCATCTAGAAGTCCGAATCAATGGTGAACTCCATAAAGTACTCAACAGCATCGTCTCCTATTCCAACCATGCCTGGTGTTTAAACGGCTCAAGCATTGTCCGACTTCAACCTGGCGACTACGTAGAGCTTTTCGGTTACTCCTTTTTTACCAATGCCGTCATAGAAGCCACCCCCACCTATTCTTACTTCCAAATCAAGCAGTTGTGGTAGCATTTTCACTCAAGACACCGTGAGAAATTCCTCAAACTGTCTACTCTATATATAGACCTCACAAGAGAAAGCAGGTGAATAAACGGATGATCCAAACACTACTCAACTCTTCCACTCTCCCTTTGGTAGTATCCAGTGTGCTGACGGCAATCGTCACTTATCTGGTTGCTCGCCACAACAACAAGAAAGAGTTGATGATTACAGACAGGCAGCAAATCTCGCAGGAAAACCAGCAAATTCGCCAGGAGCTGCGTCAGGAAATGGACAAGCTTCGGGAAGAACTCCACGTTTGGCGCAACCGTTGCATGGAGCTTGAAACCATCGTGCAGGAGTGGCGAGATAAATACACGACGCTGGTAGTAGAAAGACAACAGCTAGAGTACCGTGTCAAAGAGCTAGAGACCGAACTCAAAACGTACATGCAGGGACGAGTTTCCTAGATGTGGTTAATCCAGCCGCATCTCCGTTTGTTCCTCATCAATGACCGCTTGGTCTAAGGCGTCATCCACGAAGGTGACACCTACCTTCCTTGGGGCGAAATCTCGCCTCGCGAATTAACTCCCTTCCCAATGAATGACGGCTGGATGTTTGTTTATCAGCCTTGATCGCCTCTGACTCCCCGAACCACGCCCCGCTTTAAAAACAAAAGGAGGAACAACCTTTGATTGACATAGACCAGTTCATTCACAGCCTGAGTCTGCTTACTTTTATGGCGATCTTGATCGAAGCCGTAACCGAAATTTTAAAGAACGCCTTCCCCGTACTAAAAGACCGCTCCACTTACATCCTCTCTATCCTCATTGGCATTTCGCTCTCCCTCGCTTTTCAAGTCAACCCCTTTGGTCTTGAGGGCAGCGGCTACTACGTTTCTGCCGTGCTGGCTGGTATCCTCACCAGCCGCGGAGCGAACTACCTTAATAGCTTTGTGAAAAAGCTAAATACATCCTCGAAACAATAACCTCTTCTTCCTCATACAAAAACAAAAGCACCTGCCCCGATGCAACGTCAAACGCATCAAGGCAGGTGCTTTGTCTCTTTTTTCTCTCTATACTTCCTCTATCAACCGAGCCAACAAGGTAGCACGCGTCGATATTTCTCCCAGTTCGATCCATTCATCCGGCGAGTGGGCGTAGCCACCCTTTACACCAAGTCCATCCAGTGTCGGGACTCCACAAGCAGCAGCGAAGTTGCCATCGCTTACTCCACCTGTACCCGACTCTTCCAAAGCCATCCCTAGTTCATTGATGCTAATCGATTGTGCAAGGGAAAATAATTTGCCTGTCTCTTCGGTTCGCTCCATCGGCGGTCGGCGAATGCCTCCCTTTACGCTGATGTTTGTACCGGCGAGCACTGGCGTGAGTTCACTCATTACCTTCTCAATTCGTAATGCCTCTTCCATCGAGATAAATCTCACGTCTACTTCAGCTTCTGCCGAGTCGGCTACTACATTGGAGCCAATCCCGCCCTTAATGACGCCCACATTGACGGTCGTTCCTTTCTCGTAATCGGTCAAGGCATGCAGAAATTGCACCTGTCTCGCCAGTTCTTCAATTGCAGAGACACCTTTTTGATGATCGACACCAGCGTGTGAGGAAATACCGCTGACTGCCACGGAAAAATGGGCGCTTCCCTTCCGCCATGTTTTGAGTGCGCCGCTCGGTTCGGTTGGCGGCTCCAGCACAAAGCTCGCCACCGAACGCGCGGCTTCTTCTTCTACTAGTCGGCGAGAAGTCGGGCTGCCGATCTCCTCGTCACTGTTTAGCAGGAGCACAATTTTTTTATCTGCAGGCAGGCGATCTAGCTTCACCAATGCCCGCATCGCAAACATTGCTTGCAAAACTCCCGCTTTCATATCGTATACGCCCGGCCCGTACGCTTTCTCATCCCGGATCGCAAATGGTCGGCGAGCCGCCTCTCCTTCTAGCCATACGGTATCGTAATGGCCGATGATGAGGATTTGCTTTTCCCCGTTGCCCAGCGTACAACGTACCTGATCGCCATACGTCTTATTCGGGATCAGCTCTGCTACTCCCCCTGTCAGCCGTTGAAACTGCAGGGAGAACCAGCCCGCCATGCGGTCGCCCAGCTGTTTGTCACGAGAAGGTGAGTCCATGTTGACTGCCTCTTCGAGTAGCTGTAGATAGTGGGACATATTCTCTTGTACATAAGTGTGGATTGACATAGTGCCTCTTCCTTAGTGAGATTGTGAATTGAGTCCGAATAGGCGCTCTAGTCCGTACACTTTTTCCAACAAGACGATGAACACCAGACTCAGCAGGATGACCACCGAGGAAATCGAAGCCACCAACGGGTCAAGTGTTTCCTGCATATAGGTGAAAATCGCGAGTGGCAGCGTCGTCGTATCCGGTGCCACCAAGAATAAGGAAACCGTCACATTGTCAAACGACGTCAAGAACGAAAAGATCATCCCCGACACGATGGCCGGACGCAACAGTGGCAACGTAATATCCCAGAACACCCGAAACGGATGGGCCCCCAGCATGTATCCCGCTTTTTCCAACGTATAATCGAACGAGCTAAGCCCTGTGAGCACCAGCCTTACGACATACGGAATCGAGATTAGCATGTGCGCCAGCAAAAGCCCCGTAAACGTCCCTGCGATACCAATTCGCGTGAAAAACAGCAGCGCGGAAATCCCGATAATAAGCGAAGGAACGGTAAGCGGCGAAAGCATCAGTGCGTTGATGATACCGCTCCCACGAAACTTGTATTTGGACAGCGCGAATGCAGCCAATGTCCCTATGAGAGTCGCCAAAATGGCCGTTACCGTAGCTAGCTTAAGACTAAACCACAGCGAATCGATGAACTCCGGTCGATCCAAAATCATTTCATACCACTGCCACGAAAACCCTTCCGGTGGAAATCCGAGATATCCTGCTGCGGTAAAGGAGCTCGGGATAATGACCAGAAACGGCAGATTGACCAAAACAAGCACAAAGAACGTGATGAGTCCGAGTACGTTTATTTTTTTCATGACGCAAACACCTCTTTATACCGCTTGGTTTCAATCAGCTTCGTATACAAAGTCACCAATAGGATCGTGCTGCCCAGAAGCAGGAAGGCAAGTGCCGCACCCAAAGGCCAGTTCAGTGTCGCCATGATTTGCTCATAAGCGATGACAGGCATAACTTTCACGGACGTTCCCCCCATTAAGGCAGGTGTTACAAAAGCGCTCATCGACAAGCTGAACACCAGTGTCGTGCCGGCAATAATCCCCGGCAAGCACAAGGGCAAAGTCACACTGAAAAACGTACGTGCGCGGGAAGCCCCCAAAATCGACGCCGCCTTATTCAGGGACGGATCGATGGCATACAAGCTGGTTGCAATCGCTAGAACCATGTAGGCAATAAAGGAATCCGTCAGACCGATCACAATCCCCAGCTCGTTGTACAACAACCGCAATGGTTGATCGATCAACCCCAGACTGATCAACGTTTCATTGATCCACCCTTTTTCACCCAAAACCACTACCCAACCGAAGTTGCGAATCACAACACTGATGAGGTGAGGGGCCAGGATTAGCATCGTGACGATTCCACGCATTTTCCCTGTAGCCTGCGCCATGTACATCGCTACAGGAAATCCGAGCAAGAGACTCGCCAGTACCGTCCAGAGACTCACACGAATCGTCCGCCACAGAATCTCCAAGTAGTACGGATCTTGTACAAACAATAAATAATTGTGTAAAGAGAACGCCTGATTCTCATCCTGGAAGCTAAGCAAAAGCATCATCAGCATCGGGATGATGAATACTCCAAGCAGCAAAATCATCGCAGGTGCTGTCAACAATGTAACCGAGAGACGCTTACTCATCCGTCATCCCCTTCCTGCGGGCATGACCAGTACGTCGTCCGCGTTCCATTGACAGTAAACCGTTTGACCTTCTTGGCGGTCCACCGAACTATCGGTCATTTGGACTTTTACTGAAAGCGTATGCTCCCCGACCTTGACCTCACATTCTGTGTACGAGCCCAGGAAGGAGGCAAGCTGCAAATGTCCTTTTACCCGATTCGCTTCCTCACTGACTGCTGTATCGGTCAGCTTGATTTTCTCTGGTCGGATAAAAATGATCACTTTTTCATGGAGTGCCACTGTTCGCTGCTGCTTTGCCGCCTTCACGAGCATTCCACCAGTCGTACGCAGCGTGAGTACATCCCCGTCAATTCCGATGACTTCCCCTTCCAAGCGGTTCGTCTTACCGATGAAGGTATGTACGAATTCAGATGCGGGCTGATTGTAAATCTCCAGTGGTGTACCGATTTGCTCCACGAATCCGTGATTCATGACCACGATGCGATCAGAGAGCGCTAGCGCCTCTTCTTGGTCATGTGTAACGAAAATAGTCGTAACGCCGATTTCGTGATGTAAGCGCTTTAACTCATCACGTAGCTCTTCACGAAGTTTGGCATCCAAGTTACTGAGCGGCTCATCCAAAAGCAGGAGCGACGGCTCAATAACAAGCGCCCGTGCAATCGCAATCCGCTGACGTTGTCCGCCAGATAGCTGATTTGGGTAGCGGTCTGCTACGTTTGGCAGCTTGACCAGCCCAAGTACACGATTCACACGCTCTTGCATTTCTTGCTTGTTCACTTTGCGTAATTTCAATCCGTAGGCGATGTTTTCCGCCACAGTCATATGCGGGAACAGCGAGTACGTCTGAAACACCATTCCCAGCTCCCGTTTGTACGGAGGCACGCCATTCATTCGCTGTCCCTTGATCAAGAGGTCTCCGCCATCCGGGTCCAAAAAACCGGCAATCATATTCAAGGTCGTGGTCTTACCGCAACCAGATGGGCCGAGGAACGAGATGAATTCGCCTTGCTCCACCTGCAGGTTGAAGTTTTGAACAACGACATTGCTTTGAAATTTTTTCATGATGCCGCGCAGTTCAACGTCAATCACCTTGGTCACGTGAATACCTACTTTCCTGTTTTAGGTGCGATTTCTTTGTTAAAGCGATCCAGCCAAGCAGATGTTTCCTTGCTCACTACGCTATAGTCGAAGTTAACAACCTTTGTACGATCGAATTCCAATGTTTTCGCTACATCGTCTGGTAGCTTCACAGATGTTGCCGGATTGTAGTACAGCTTCGTTGCGTACATCGTTTGAATTTCATCTGTCAAAAGGAAATCGACGAATGCTTTTGCCGCTTTTGGACTCTTCGAACCTTTTACCAGCGTAGCTACGTTCGGTACGATGTTTCCGCCCTCTTCAGGGAAAATGAACTCCAATGGTACGCCTGCTTCTTTTTGTGTCAAGCTACGCGCCATTGTCCAAGTGGTGTACGCTGCGCTCTTGTTTTGCAGATTTTGCTGAAGCTGTGCTGCACTCTTCGCAAAGGTCGGCATGTATCCTGCAATCGTTTCCATTTGTTTAAAGCCCTGTTCCATATTTTTCTCGGACCCGCCATTTGCGTACGCCAGCATGATCATCGCAGAGCGTCCGAAGTTGCTCGCTACGTCTGTCATCGTGATGTAGCCTTTCACTTCAGGCTTAGCTAGGTCATTCCAGGACTTCGGTACAGGCAAGCCTTTTTCTTTTACCAGGTCCGCATTGTAGGAAATCCCCATCGGCGTGAAGTTTACGACTACACCGCTATCCTCCGTCACACGCAAATCTTCCGGTACGTTTTTCATGTTCGGAATATCTGTTGCGGATACGGCTTCCCATAGGCCTTCTTGACGACCTTTCTCTTGCTCGCCGCCCTCAATGATGGTCAAGTCGATTTGCGGAGCATTTTTCTGTGCCTTAACCTTCGCTACGATGTCCGTAGAAACCCCGGAAACATAGGTCAGCTTTACATTCGGATACTTCTCGTTAAACTTCTTGAAGACTTCATCCTTCATCATCTTTTCAACGGTCGCGCCGTTTCCTGCTACTACCAGAGTGTCTTCCAGCAGAGCTTGTGCTTCGGTGCCGCTATTGTTGCCAGCAGCTGGTGCAGGAGCAGATGTTTGCGGCGTGGAGGAGCCACATCCAGCCAGCAAGGAACCAGTCAAAGCGAAAATGGACAAGACGGATAATGCCTTTTTCTTCATGTAAGTTCGACCCCCGATTGTCTGTTTTGTTCACAAATAGAGAACAGTGTTTCCTATTCGAGAACGATAATGTTATACTAGCATAAAGATACTGACTATTCAAGGTAGTCGTACTAGAAGCATCATTGCCCCAATTACAGGCTTGTCAGCATTCTTTCTAATGGTAAAATTACTTCAATCGAGACTCTTCTTTTAGAGGGGCTACTGTACGTTAAAGGAGACGTTTGTATGGACCAAGTATTGTCTTCTGTTCGAAATGGCTGTCGGCTGTTAAAAATATTTCTCGATTCGCCAAAGGAACTCGGGGTAACGGAGCTCAGCAAAAAGCTCCAGCTGTCCAAGGGAGCTGTTCACAAGCTCCTGTCCACGCTAGAGTCTGAAGGATTTATCCGCCAAAATGAAAAAACCAAGCAGTATACGCTTGGCTACTCGCTTTTGGAGCTGGGCACTAAGGTGCTCACGAATCACGATATCGTTGATTTTTCCAAACCGTTTCTAGACCAGCTTGTCTCACGGACAAACGAATTAGCGGTCTTATGTGTACAAGATTCCAAGGACGCGATTTATGTAGCCAAAGAGGATTCGCTTCATCCTGTTCGCTTTACCGTAGAGTCCTTCCGGCGTTTTCCTCTTTACTCTACCTCCGCCGCCAGGGTTTTGCTCGCCTATCAGCCGGAGGAGTTTCAAGATGAGATATTGCAAGAACATCCGCTGAAAAGCTACACGCCTCATTCGTACACGTCGGTCGAGCAAATCAAAGAGGACTTGGCGACCATCCGCGAGCGGGGCTATGAAATCAGCTCGAATCGACGCAATACAGGCGTGACCGGAATCGCTGCCCCGATTTTTGATTCGACTGGACACGTAACTGCATCCGTCAGTGTCATCGGTCCCTCCGACCGCGTGATGCCGAAACAAGAAGAGATTTTGCAAGAAACGCTAGCGACGGTACGTGCGATGTCATCTCAGTTAGGGTATCGAATGTCTTGAAGCTAGCTTGAGTTGCCATGAAAAAACCTCCTGTTCATCAGTCTGCTCTGATGCCAGGAGGTTTCTCTTTATGTTGACTCACCGTCTGACATAAGATCAAATCCTTTGCTCAATCCGTTCACCTGCTCTTCACTCAAAAAATGATGTTAAATTTTTCATCTTGAGGAGAAACGGTCTTATTAGTTTTTCGTCCTACTAATTGTGAAAAGTATTACGCGCAAATAGAAAGGAAATGACACCCTATGAGAAAAACATATTTGCTGCTTTCTTCTTTGTTATTCTGTGCTTTGTTTGTTACTGACGCTCATGCAGCTTCACAGCAAGGAACGGTTGCGCCTGTTCCTTCCCAAGTAATTGTTCCAACAAGTAGCAAGGATAAACTAGGAAATACCATTGAAAAATCAATGGCATATGTGAAAACGTTACAAGTGAAAAATGGAAAACTATTCGTCTCGCTTGACTATGTTCAATGGTTTTTCGGTGAGGCAGCAGTAAAAGCTTATCGTCAAGATCACCCATTAGAAAAAGAGGACTATCCAATGCCCTATTACATTCGTAATAGCAGTCCTAAAATTAGAACGTTTGAAATTTCTCCGAAGGCTTCGTTTACTCTTCAAACCAACTCTACACAAAAAGATGGGAATTTCCATTGGAATGAATCAGTAAACACCGATACTTTTAAAAAGTTTGTGCTAGCCAAGGGGATTCCTTATCAGATACCATTCCACATTGAAGTAACGAATGGAATCATCACAAAAGTTACAGAACAGTACGTCCCCTAAACGCAGCTTTCCTTCACCCGATCCCTTGGATTGGGTTTTTATTTTCCCATTCCACTTGCAAATAAGGCTCCCATGCACGTTTCAACAGACGAATTCCCCCCTCAATCTCCTCGATGGTCTGCCCTCCGAAGCCGAACTGAAAAGCCGGAAGTCCATTTTCCTGTGGATGAACCCATTTATGTGCAATTGGATAGACACGAACGCCTGATGCAGCCGCAATTTGCGTCAACTGTTGCGGAGTGCTCCCACTTTTCACTTCTACCGTCACAGACAGCCCGGCATCCTGACCCTTGATCCGGATGTACGCCCCAAAGTGTTCCTGCAAGCACTGAAGCAGCGCCCCATGCTTTTTGCGGTAAAGCGTCCGCATCTTGCGAATATGCCGCTCCCAATCGCCATTTTTCATGAACAAGGCCAGCGTCTCCTGATGAATACGGGATGCCGACTGATCAAAATCCACCAATTTCTCCTGATACACCGCCAATAATGCTTGGGGCAAAACCATATAGCTCATCCGAATCGACGGCAGCAAAGCCTTGGAGAACGTCCCCAAATAAATGACGCGTCCCTGCGTATCCAGCCCTTGAAGGGAAGGAATCGGCTTGCCATGATAGCGAAACTCACCATCGTAGTCATCCTCCATGATGTAGCTCCCCGTCTGATTCGCCCAGTGTAGCAGCTTTAGCCGTTTGGCATATGGCATGACAATTCCAGAAGGGTCCTGATGAGATGGTGTGATATAAACTAGCTGCGCTCCACTTTCACTGAGCGCTTCCACATCAATCCCATCCTCCGCCAGTTTGATCGGTCGCATATCATAGCCCAAATGGGAAAACACGGCACGAACACCGTGATAACCCGGCTCTTCCATCGCAACAGCCTGTCCCCGTATTCCGAATAAGAACCCCAATAAGCTGATTATCACTTGCGTTCCCGCACCGATCACAATTTGCTCTGGCGTAGCTTGTACACCTCGAGCTCGTCCGAGATAGCGTGCGAGCTCCTCCCGCAGCTGCGGCTCGCCTTGTCGGTCGCCGTAGTAGAGCACATGCTTGTTTTCTTCCTGCATGCATTGGTTGGTGTACTTACGCCAACGGTCAAAAGGAAAGTGCTCGGCATCTACGCGCGCTTGGTAAAAATCATATTGGACCGGGACTGGTGAGGGCGTAAGTGGAGGCGTTTGGACGTGAGCCGGTTTAATTGGTTGCTGCCCTTTCCCTGCGGGTACAGGCACTGGCCCATCCCAGTCCACATCGACCACATAAAATCCGCTGCGCTCCCGACTCTCGATGTAGCCTTCTGCCATGAGCTGGTGATAGGCGCTCTCGACAGTCGTTTTGCTCACTTGCAAAAACCCGCTCAACGCCCGAACAGAAGGCAGACGCGTCCCGGAGATCAAGCGCCTCCCTTGGATTTCTGTACAAAAATAGCGATAAAGCTGTTGATAGAGAGGCTCGCTCCCTTCTACGAAGCGGGGACTAATATCTAGCACGCTTCATCCTCCTCGCTGACCAAATGAAAAACCGACGGAGACAAAATCCCCATCGGTACTCACGTTTCTATTACACCAATATTACGCCAAATACGCCTCTCTTACCTGCGGATTCATCAATAATGTCTGGGCGTCATCTTGCAAAATAATTTCACCTGTCTGAATCACATAACCGCGATGCGCGACAGACAGCGCCTGATTCGCATTTTGCTCGACCAAGAGAATCGTCATGCCTTCCTTGTTCAACTCCGTAACGATGTCAAAAATCTGCTCCACCAGAATCGGCGCCAATCCCATCGACGGTTCATCGAGCATGAGAATTTTTGGCTTCATCATCAGTCCACGAGCAATCGCCAGCATTTGCTGCTCGCCCCCGGACATCGTGCCACCTTTTTGACTAGCCCGTTCCTTCAGTCGCGGAAAGTAAGCAAAGGCACGCTCGATTCCTTCTTCAATCACCTTTTTATCGGATACACTGAAGGCACCCATCTCCAAATTCTCGCGTACGGTCAGCTTTGGAAAAATGCGGCGACCTTCCGGAACGTGGGCGATTCCTGCTAAGGCAATATCATGTGTACGCATCTGCGTAATGTCTTTGCCATTAAAGATGACTTTTCCTTCTTTGGCACGGGTCTGCGCACAAATCGTTTTCAACGTGGTCGATTTACCTGCCCCGTTGGAACCGATCAGCGTCACCACTTCGCCTTCGTTTACCGTTATGCTCAATCCTTTTAATGCGTGGATGCCGCCATAATACGTATGAACGTTAGTCAGCTCTAGCAATGCCATCGATTTTCCTCCTTCTACGACACGTCCGACGCACTTTTTCCGAGATAGGCCTCAATGACGTTAGGGTTGTTGCGGATTTGTTCGGGTGTTCCTTCTGCAATTTTTCTCCCGTAATCCAGCACGTGAATGTATTCGCTAAGTCCCATGACCAGCTTCATATCATGCTCGATCAAAATAATCGTCAAATCGAGCTCTTTTTTCAGCCGACGAATAAAATCCGTCATCTCAACCGTCTCACGAGGGTTCATCCCTGCCGCTGGTTCGTCGAGCAAAATAATTTGCGGATTGGTCGCCATCGCCCGGGCTATTTCCAATCGTCGTTGCAACCCGTAAGGCAGACTCCCTGCTGCTTCATTGGCAATATGCGCGATCCCGACATACTCCATGAGCTGATAAGCCTCGACGCGCGTCCGCTCTTCCTCCTGGCGTACACGTTTGGAGTTGAACAAGATTCCGAGAATTCCAGCCGATAAGCGGCTATGCACACCCACCATGACATTTTCCAATGCCGTCATTTCTTTGAATAGACGAATGTTTTGAAAGGTGCGGGTGATACCGCGACTCGCGATCTGATCAGGACGAAGCTTCTTGATACTTTTGCCATTCAGCAGGATTTCTCCCTCGTCTGGCTCGTAAAATCCGGTAATCATATTGAAAAAAGTCGTTTTTCCGGCTCCATTCGGACCGATGACCGCCGTAATGCTTCCTTTTTCGATGTCAATCGAGACGTCTTGATTGGCTACCAAGCCACCAAAGCGCTTCGTTAAATTTTTTGCCTCTAACAATGCCATGCTCATTTCCCTCCTCGTCCGCTATGACTGTTTTCCAGAAGTCAATTGCGACAGTCTGCCGAGAATCCCCAGCTTTTCTTTGCCAAACTCGCTATTTTTGATCGAATCGAGATCGTTTTTCTTCCGTTTGGCTGGAATCAATCCGTTAGGGCGATACAAGGCTACGAGAATGAGCATGATACCGAAAATGAGTCGCTGGAACTTGGATGGGTCCAGCTGGTTGGGTAAACTGATGAGCCCCGAATTTTGTAAACCGTGCAGGAAGTTGGAGAATTCTTTTAACAGCTGTACCTGCAAGATCGTGACAAAAGCGGCACCAAGCACAACGCCTGGAATGCTGCCACTACCACCCAGAATAACCATGACCAAGATCCCGATCGATTCCATCAGTGTAAAGGAGGTCGGATCGATAAACGTCTGCTTGGCCGCAAAGATAACACCCACGACACCAGCGAAGGAAGCACCCAATGCAAATGCAGCAAGCTTGGTATTCAACAGGGAAATCCCCATGGACTGGGCAGCCAGCTCATCCTCACGTACTGCAATCCATGCACGTCCCAAACGCGAATGCTCAAAGCGTATATTCGCCAAAACGATAAAGGCAATTACAAACAAGACGATGAAGTAAAAGTAAAACGGCGTCCCCATTTTGATCCCAAACAGCTCTGGAGACGGAATCGGCGTGATTCCCTGCGGACCGTTGGTGATGTTGATGGGCTTGTCCAGGTTGTTGAAGACAATGCGAATGATTTCACCGAAGCCCAAGGTCACGATCGCGAGGTAATCCCCTTTTACTCTGAGAACTGGCAATCCTAGCAATATTCCGAAAACAGCGGCCACAATCAAGCCGACAATGAGAAATGGCCAAAACCACTCACCGGAGAGCGGGAAGAGATTCCCTGCAATAAACTCATTCGCTTGCGAGGTCGAGAAAATCGCGTACGCATACGCCCCGGCTGCAAAAAATGCGACGTAACCCAAGTCAAGCAGACCAGCAAAGCCTACTACGATATTCAAGCCCAAAGCCATCGCTACGTAGATTCCTACCTGTGAAGCTACTTCCATGTAGTATCGGTTTTCACCCGCTACCAACGGAATGATCAGAAGGAGAACCACAGCACCAATCACCATTTTGATCGTTTTGGAAGCATTGGTGTAATAGACAAGCACAATAGAAGAAAGAATGCCGAGAAACGCGATGACCGATTTATCCATGAGGTACAACGCGGCAGAAAAAGCTACAATCCAGATCAACGTGAATACGAGCGGAATGCCTTTGAATGATTTCCAAGCGAGATTTGCCATTTATTTCACCTACACTTTCTCTTTTACAGCTTCGCCAAACAATCCTTCCGGCTTGAAGAGAAGCACGAGAATTAAAATACTGAACGCAAACACATCTTTGTATTCTGCACCAAAGGCTCCGTTGGTCAACGGCCCCATAAAGGCACCAGACAGGGATTCCAGAAGACCGAGGAGCACGCCACCGATCATCGCGCCACGCAGGTTCCCAATCCCGCCGAGTACGGCAGCTGTAAATGCTTTTAGACCGAGGATAAAACCGATATACGGATCGATCGTCCCGTAGTTTTGCGCAAACAGAACACCTGTCGCGCCACCCAGACTGGATCCAATCAAAAACGTAAGCATGATTACTTTGTTTACATTTATGGTCATCAGCGAAGCCGTACTCTGGTCTTGTGCAACGGCGCGCATGGCGATTCCCCACTTTGTTTTATTCACAAACAACGTCAACGCAATCATCATGACGATCGCAATTACAATTACGATCAATCCTTTTGTTGGAATCGTAGCAATACTTCCTAATGGAATCGAACCTGTAAAAAGAGCGGGACTGTTCAGATAAAACTCATTACGAGCTAGTGCTTCTGTAAACCGTACGAGGTCTTGTAGCAAAAACGAAACGCCAATCGCCGAGATCAATGGCACAAGACGAGGTGCTCCGCGCAATGGTCGATAGGCAATCCTCTCAATTCCTACCCCCAAAGCACCAGTTAATACCATGGCAATTATGAGTGTTATGAAAAGTGCGACAAATGGATTCATACCTTCAAGTGCCCCTAGCGCATCAGAGATCAATAATACCTCTGTACCGATAAAGGCTCCGACCATGAAAATGTCTCCATGGGCAAAGTTGATAATTTCCAAAATCCCGTAAACCATTGTGTAGCCTAAAGCCACGACTGCGTACATAAATCCAAGTGTCAATCCGTCAACCAACACCTGAGGCAAAATGTTGATCATGCTTTCCCATCCCTCATTTCTCTTGTAAACTTGTACAAATTTTCTGCATTCATTCCTTTGACTGGACTTGTTTTCTCGTGGAAAAGGGGCCAACACCGGCGTGCAGCCCCCTATCCTGATATGAGGCATGGGAGTGTGTGCAGCGTTGTGTGGTGTGATTACTCGGCCTTGCCTACGAAAATGGATTTGTCTTTGTCAAACTTGTAAATGAATACATCTGCATTTGTGTTGTCACCTTTGTCATCAAAGGTAACCTTGGTAAATTGACCCTGAAAATCTTTGGTTTTGTGGACTGCATCAAGGACTTGCTCGCGGGTTGGTTTTTTGCCTCCGTTCGCTTTGGTAGCTTCCAAGACACCATTGAGGATGACGTTCATGGAGTCGAAACCGTAGACGGAATAAGTTTCCAGAGGCTTGTTTGTGACTTTTTTGTACTCTTCAGCCCATTTCTTGCCCTCTTCGGTTTGCGTTACGTCCCCTGCTACTGACGTAAAGACTACACCTTCGACAGCATCACCGGCTATTTTTATCATATCAGAAGAATCCAAGCCGTCGCCACCCATAAAATAACCCTTAAATCCTTTTTCACGAGCTTGTTTGATCATAATTCCACCTTCTGGATAAAGGCCGCCGAAAAAGATGATGTCCGGGTTTTTCACCGTTACCTGGTTAAGTACCGCGCTGTAGTCCTTTTCGCCCTGGGTTATGCCCTCGAAGCCAAGGATTTGGACCCCGTCCTTTTCGAATTGCATCTTCACTTGATCGCTCAGACCTTGGCCGTATGCTGTCTTATCATGGATAATATAGGCCGTTTTTACACCAAGTGTATTTTTTGCATAAAGAGCAGCCTTTGGTCCTTGCGCGTCATCGCGAGCACAGATTCGATGAACGGTTTTCTTGCCTTCCTCCGTGAGCTTCACCCCTGTGTTTGCTGGGGATACCATGACCAGCTTACCTTCCTCGTACTTCACAGACGATGGAATGGCAACACCTGTGTTATAGTGCCCAACTACACCGTACACATCAGGGTCAGAGATAAGCATCTCCGCATTGGATACCCCGATTTTCGGGTCGCCTTGATCATCCTGAGGGAAAAGCTGGAGATCAAAGCCAAGGGCTTTAAACTCTTCCTTACGCTTTTCGAGAGCGTAACCAGCGCCTGTTTTAATCGCATCTCCTACAGCGGAATTGCTCCCGGACAGTGGGGATTGTGTGGCAATCTTGATGAGGCCTCCCTCGGTTGTTCCGCCACCGCTGTTGCCTGGAGCTGGCTGACTTTGCCCCCCGCTTGCGTTACTTCCGCCGCTTGAATTACTGTTTCCTGCGCAACCTGTTAATGCCATACTCGCAGCCAATACCGCAGATAAAACCCCGACATAAGAACGCTTTTTCATTCAGAATGAATCCCCCTTTTATCATTCTTTGTTCTTGTTACCTAGTCCATCTACCTTGCTAGCCAGGTTGCGACTTTCAAAAACGATAACTCTTCGGGGATCAAAGATAGATGAGGCTTGGTTGATTTTATTTTAAAATAAATCTGATAATTTACAAGAAGTAAAATATATTTTATATACATATATCATTGATTCACAAACGATCATATTGAGTTTTATGAAAAACGTCGAGACGTTTTTCACTCAAAAAAACACCCCCCTCAAGGTAAAGGGAGTGCCGGAACGACGATTTGCCCACTCTTAATGTCGACAATGCCATTTGCTGTAAGACGCGCATACGGCAAGTGAGTAGCGGTAAAAAACAAAATCGAATAAATCGGATCGAGATGGACATGGCCTTTGGACCGGAGCTGATTTACCAAATTTTCACCCATACTGATCACTTCCTCCATGGGCGCAGACGTGAATTTTCCAGCAAGAGGCAATGGGCATTCGCAGATAATTTTTCCTTCATCGATCAGGACGACCCCGCCTTTTATTTCCCGAATACGCTCCAATGCTTGCGCCATCGCTTGGGGATTGCGTCCGATTACGATCCAGTCGCCAGACGCGGAATAGGTGCTAGCCAGCCCTTCAAGATGCTCACCGAAGCCACGAAGCACTGCTAATGTTCGTTTGCCGCCAGTCGCATCGATGGTGGCAATCAGCGCCAACTGCGAATCGTGCTGCAAAGATACATAACCATCCTTATCAACGGGCATATCCTCTAGCGACAACCGTGTGATAACGGCATTCAGCATCTGTAACACAGGGGCCTTTCCATCTTCATCTGGCCGCAGGCGGAACCAATCAGGATGTGCCTGCTTTTTCAACGGATCTGTCAAACGTAACGAAGCTTGATCCCATTGTGGCTGAACGGTTGGGACGAGTAGGGTTCCCTTTTCTGCCACCCGTTGTCCATTTGCAATCACGATGGATGGTGTCGGTTGATCCTTTGCCGTCAACAACAGCATATCCGCGATTCGGCCCGGAGCAATTCCTCCGATCTCCGCGTCCAGCCCGTAATAGACAGCCGGGTTCAGCGTCGCCATAACATACGCTTCCTCTGGCGGCATCCCCGCTTCGATGGCCACGCGGATCGTACTATTCATGAACCCGTCACGATGCATCGGCGGCGTACTTCCATCTGATGTCAGCATCATCCGTGATGACCATGGCATCCCCAGCGCAAGCCACCCTTTCACCAGCTCCGGCAGATCAGGGCGAATGGAGGAATGGCGCAGTGTCGCATACATACCTAAACGGATACGCGACAGCAAATCTTCTGCATGGATGGCCTCATGACAAGCTGTTACGCCGGCTGCAGCGGCAATGTTCAAGGTCTCGTAAGAAGCTCCCGGATGATGCCCCTCCATCCTTTTCCCCAAGTCCCGCGTATGTTTCAAACCAAAAAGCAGCGTCTCATCCTCTTGTAAAACACCGCCCCAATTCGTCAACTCCCCACCCTGAATCACGCGTGGATGCTCCAGCATTCGCGCCAAGCTTTCCTTGGTGAACGCCGGATGAGCTTTCCCTGTCTGCGGATCGAGTCTGCCCCAGAAAAATTGCTTTACCGGATGTGCTACCAGAGAATCCATGATCGCTGCTGTTTCCGAAAAAGGCAGATGCATGAGCATTAACGAATCCGACATCATTCCAGTCGTTCCCGTTTGTAGAGCAAAGTCAGCCAACGTGTAAGGGTTGTACCATTGAAACGGATGCGCGTGTGGCTCGATGTAACCCGGCACGAGATATTGCCCAGCCGCCTCCATGATCACGGTCTGATCATCGACCAACGGCTCTTTTTCTCCTACATAAGCAATACGTTCCCCTGCCACTACGACATGATACTCTTGCCATTCTTTTGTATACACATTCAGAACGCTTGCGCCTTTTATCCAGAGGCTTGCCGGTGCCTGACGTCTGCTCACGCGAATCATGTGCAAGTAATCATGATCGGATATGGCTCGTACGCGCATCATTTCTTCTCTCCTTGTCGGTCTGCCGATGTTTTTAACAAATGAACGATCATTCATTTCTCTCTACAGCTTCGCCGCCCATAAATCATTCCCCTGCAAGCTTGGTGATGGTAGTAACAATTCCCACGGGTGTCTTGTCGTCCTTCATCGCAGACTATCGAATAGAAGTAATTGCGACAGGAGGACAACTCTCATGCATAAAAACGTAGGTAGAACTGACGCGATGATTCGCATGACTGGCGGTCTCTTAGGCTTGGCATACGGCATCGGAAGAATGAGTCGTCGCCCATACAATGCACCATGGCTGCTCATGGCTTTTTCAGCAATGCAAGTAGCAGAAGGAGCTACGCGCTTTTGTCCGATGTACGCTGCGATGGGCATCAATACGACAAAAGGGAATGGCATGCAGGGCATGATGGATCAGCTCAAGAAAAAAGGCGTGCAGATGGCGGTCAATCAGTTTACGCGCTCCATGAATATTGCGCCCATCAAAGACACGAGCAACAACCAAGATGATGCGAGCAATACTCCATCAACCACCAACAAGACAAACATACAGTATTCTGCAAGCCCACAATCATCAGCGAACCAGGAAAAACAACCAATCAACAATCAGCAAAACACGGAGCTTACCCCTGAGGATCAACTTCTTGAAAAGGCGGCAAGAGAGTTCATCTCTTTTCGTTCCCAAGAAAATAACAACAGCAGCAATCGCTACCCCACGTACACATAAGGAGAGGAGGCACTGCATATGCTTGTCGGCTCCCAGATGTATGAATGGATGTCCCATAACTTCTTTGTTATTGCCACGATCATTGGCGTCATCGGGGTGATGGGATATTACTTCTTTCGGACGTCGAGAAGAAAAGGAAGATATCGTCAGTAAAGGAGAAACAACCAACCGCCTGTCATCGGGCGGTTTTTTCCATTTACATAATTACTTGTTATGCATATAATTGTCATTGCAAGTATTTTTGAACGAAAGAGGGTCATGTCCCTGATCGATCATTGGCAAAAAGAACCGGTTGGATTTCTCATTGGAAATACATACCGGAGAATGATTCATTATGTTTCCCTTTTTTTAAAGGAGTTTGATTTGACCACGGAGCAGTTTGCTGTCCTTTATCGGCTACGAGAAGAAGAGGGCATCAATCAAAAAGAGCTGGCCCAGCGCTCGGCCAAGGATCAGCCTTCCATGACACGTATTTTAGACACACTCGCCAAAAAAGGCTTTATTGAAAAGACATTGAGCGAACAAGACCGCCGCGCCTACATCATTACCCTTTCCCCGAAAGGACGGGAATGGATTGAGCAGGCGATTCCTGTAGAGGCTCATGCCGTTGCAGACATTTTGGAAGGGATCTCTCCTGAAAAGCTGGCCTTCTTGCGAGAAATCTTGCTGGAGATTAACGAGAACATCAATAGAAAAACGACAGACTAGGAGTGACAGCATTGGGAGAGAGTAGAGAGAGACTGTGGACGAGAGATTTTGTCCTGTTAACTGTATGCAATTTGTTGTTGTTTCTCACTGTTCAAATGCAGACCCCTACCTTTCCTGCCTATGTGAAGGAAGCGTATCAGGCCAATGATTTTGTCGTCAGCCTGGTCATTAGCTTGTTTTCACTTGCAGCAGTGATCGCAAGGGTGTTTACCGGGGAAGCATTGAAAACGAAAAGCAGTAAGCTCTTGGCGATCGTAGCACTTGGATTCGTCGCGATTTTTAGCGCAGGCTATTACTGGGCGGGAAGCCTTGTTTTCTTTCTTCTGTTGCGAATCTTGGTCGGCATCGGCTTTGGGATGGGAAGCACGACCTTTCCGACGATTGTCTCCAATGTGATTCCTACCAAACGGATCGGCGAAGGCATGGGGTATTTCGGCTTATCGACCAGCTTGGCAATGGCACTCGGCCCATTGATTGGACTTGGCCTGTTGAATTGGTTTGGATTCGGATCGATGCTCATGGTTCTCGTGTTGTTAGTTGCCATTATTTTTCCGTTGATGCATTTTATCCGCGCCTACAATCAGCTTCCTGTGTCGTCCGGGAACGCCCAAACTGTCACAGGCATTCGACGTTTTTATGATAAAAAACTGCTGCTTCCGGCTGGATTGAATTTTTGTTTGTCTATTACGTATGGCGGGATTCTCAGCTTTTTGGCCTTGTACGGAAAAGAAGCCCACATTGAGAATGTCGGCTGGTTTTTCCTTACGAATGCACTAGCGATGGTGTTGGTTCGTCCGTTTTCCGGCAAGCTGTATGATCGCAAAGGCCACATTGCCGTCCTGCCTCCCGGTGCGATTTTCGTCGGGGTCAGCCTCTTGCTCCTGTCCCTGACAACGACAGAGTCCCTGCTTCTCGTCTCTGCTGCCTTCTACGGGCTTGGCTACGGCATGATTCAGCCATCTATCCAGGCGTGGATGGTGAAGGTCGTCACACCTGAGCAACGCGGCATGGCGAACGGACTGTTCTTTAATTCCATCGATCTGGGTATCGCGGTCGGCTCTGTGCTCCTCGGCGTCATCGCGACACATTCGAGCTACTCTGTCATGTACCGCTGGTCGGCAACGTGCTTGCTGCTGTTCCTCATTGTTTATTTCCTTTCGCAGCTGGCTGCGGCCAAAGCGAAAAAAGCGGCGGTTGCGAGTGAGAACGTTGGTATGTAATAACTAAAACAAGCTGTTCCCCAAGTAGAAATTTCTACAGAAGGAACAGCTTGTTCTTTTTTATCCCTTTTGCTGATACTTCATCGCTCGTGCCGCAATATCCGTGCGATACTGCGCCCCATCAAACGAAATCCCTTGCACCTTCGCGTACGCCGTCTCACGTGCCTGCGCCAAATCCGCTCCTGTTGCCACGACGCCAAGTACACGGCCACCGCTCGTAACGATGCCTTCCTCGGTTTCCTTCGTACCTGCGTGAAATACCGTAGCTCCCTCGTTTGCCTGACCCAGTCCGTGAATCAACGCACCCTTTGGATATTCTCCCGGATAACCCGGCGCTGCCATGACGACACAGACAGCACTTCCTTTTTGCCATGTCACATCGACTGCATCGAGCTCGCCATTGACCGTTCCGACAAAAATATCCAGCAAATCTGTTTCGAGCAACGGCAAGAGCACTTGTGTCTCTGGATCACCAAAACGCGCATTGAACTCCACGACTTTTGGTCCTTGCTCCGTAATCATCAGACCTGTGTAGAGAATGCCTTTGAACGGAATGCCATCCTTGGCCATCCCTGACGCCATCGGCTGGACAATCGTTTTGACGATCTCGTCCACCAGCTCAGCAGACATTTGCGGTACCGGGGCGTATGTTCCCATGCCGCCTGTATTAGGGCCACGGTCATCATTGAAAATTCGCTTATGATCCTGAGAAGTAATCATCGGCTTAACCGTCTCTCCATCGACGAAAGACAGCATTGACAGCTCTTCGCCGAACATGCACTCCTCAATGACCACGCGCGCTCCCGCTTCACCAAAAACGCTTTCCTGCATGATCTGACGGAGTGCCTCTTCTGCTTCCTCCACCGTCTCTGCGACAACGACCCCTTTCCCCGCCGCCAAGCCGTCCGCTTTGACAACGATAGGAGCCCCCTGCTCTCTCACGTACGCACTCGCCGACTCGAAATCCAGGAACGATTCATAAGCAGACGTCGGAATCTCGTAGCGTTTCATTAAACTTTTCGCAAAAGACTTGCTGCCCTCGATCATGGCCGCTTTTTGGTTCGGGCCATAGATCGGCAGATTGCGCTCCTCGAAAAAGTCCACAATCCCCGCCAGCAAAGGATCTTCCGGGCCAACGACAGTCAGATCGATTCCCTCATCCTTGACGAATTGAACCAGTGCAGCAAAATCATGGACGCCAATCGGCACGTTTTGTGCAATTTGGGCGGTGCCCCCATTTCCTGGCGCACAGTATACCTTTGTCACTTTAGAGCTCTGCAACAGCTTCCAGGCAATCGTGTGTTCTCGACCGCCGCCGCCGATCACTAATATTTTCATCGTATTTCCTCCTGTGTGAGAGGTGATCCACTCTTTAGTACGTGTTTAAAAAAGCGAACGTTACTCCCCGAATAGCCTCTTTTAGTGCTTGAAATGACGAGTGCCGGTAAAGATCATTGCAATGCCCGCTCGGTTACATGCATCAATGGATTCTTGGTCGCGAATGGAGCCGCCTGGCTGAATGATAGCGGTAATCCCTGCTTTAGCTGCCGCTTCCACGGTATCTCCCATTGGGAAAAACGCATCCGAAGCCATTACCGCGCCACTTGCTAATGCACCTGCTTGCTCGATGGCGATTTTCGCTGCGCCAACGCGGTTCATCTGGCCTGCACCCACGCCGATAGTCATATTATCTTTTGCCAAGAGAATCGCATTCGATTTGACGTGCTTGACGACCTTCCACGCGAATTTCAACTGTGCCAGTTCCTCTTCCGAAGGCTTGCGGTCTGTAACCACTTGAATCTCGCTTTCTTCGAGCTGCTTGTAGTCGAAATCTTGAATGAGTGCCCCGCCTGCAACAGGAGCCACGCGGAACAGATTGTCCACTTTTTTGGCTGGTTCATTCAGCGCAGGAATACGCAAGAGACGCAGGTTCTTTTTCTCAGCTAGAACAGCCAACGCCTCTTCGCTGAAGTCTGGTGCGATGATAATTTCCAAGAAAATCTCTTTCATCGCGAGGGCGGTGTCACGGTCAATCAGGCGGTTTGCTGCCACGATCCCACCGAAAATAGAGACAGGGTCTGCTTCGTACGCTTTTTGGTAAGCAGCGCGAATATCAGTGCCGATCCCTACTCCACAAGGGTTGGAGTGTTTAATCGCAACGACAGCAGGTTCAGCGAATTCACGTACAATCGCCAACGCTGCATCTGCGTCATTGATGTTGTTATAGGAAAGCTCTTTTCCTTGCAGTTGACTCGCATTCCCGATGCTCAACTGATCCGATAACGGCTCCCGGTAAAATGCCGCACGTTGATGTGGATTTTCTCCATAGCGTAAATCCTGTGCTTTCTCGTAAGTCACCGTGTAGCTCTCAGGCAACAGTTCGCCCACCTGCTCACTCAAATAGCGAGAGATCAAGGCATCATAGGCAGCTGTATGACGGAAAACTTTTGCAGCCAGCTTGCGACGGGTTTCTAGCGTAGTATCGCCATTTGCTTCAATTTCTTCTGCTACTTTTTCATAATCGGCTGCATCGACCACTACACTGACGAACGCGTGATTTTTCGCAGCAGAACGCAGCATCGTTGGTCCACCAATATCAATATTCTCAATGGCATCTTCATATGTCACGTCTGGCTTCGCTATCGTTTCCTTGAAAGGATAAAGGTTCACGACAACCAGATCAATGGTTTCAATCCCTAGGTCCTTTAGTTGCTGAACATGTGCTTCACTGTCCCTTACAGCCAAGAGGCCGCTGTGGATATTGGGATGCAACGTTTTGACGCGACCATCCAAAATTTCTGGAAATCCAGTCACTTCAGAAATGCCAATGACGGGAACTCCCTCTGCTTTTAAGAGAGAAGCCGTACCTCCGGTAGAAATGATCTGTACCCCTGCGGCTACCAATCGACGGGCAAACGGAATTAATCCTGTCTTGTCAGAAACGCTGATCAACGCTTTTTTCACACTCACGGATAGAACCTCCTGAATTTTAGTGAAAACATGAGTAACTATCGACCAAAACACGAACAATACTTACATATTATAAAATAATTGTACGCTATTATCAATAACTTCGTCAGGAAAACAAACGCAGCCGCCCATGCCTGTTCGGCACTTGCGACTGCATACACCTGCATTTGCTTTGATGAAGTTATCGTTTTTTCTTGCCTTTGCCTGATAGCTTTTTGATGCGACCCGACAGTGAGACTGATTTGCTTTTGGCAGTCGCCCTGATTGGCTTGATCGGCTTCTTCGACTTGCGGCTCTTCGCCTTTACTTCTTTGGGCATTAAGTTCCCTAACTCTTCCATAGAGATGGATTCGCCGTCCTTTACACGATCCCTGACGCGCTCTTTCGTCTCCTCTGGCACTTCGAATCCCATGTTTCCCAGCTCATCGAGCAACGTATCTACATTGGCTCCGCCCTTCGGCATTTTTTCCGCTAGCTTCATAATATCGTTAAGCGTCCATTGCCGCCCTGTTTTTTGGCTTAGCTTATCGAGCAAGTTCGAAACAAAATCTCCGCTCAAGTCGGCCCCTCCCTTTGTGGGAATATCCCTCTCTTACTGTATGTCACAAGAGTTGATTTGGTTTGTCATGATTCGCGGAGGAAGGAAAGCTGTCCAAATATTGACAATGATTTTCAGTTTCATATAACATTTGAATGATACCAAACAAAATCCAACAGTCCGGGGGCCCACATGAACTTTATTCGAAATTCTCTGTTTTCTCCGCCTGTTGACGGTTCTTTGGGTGGCTTCTCGTCCTCTACCCTTCATGTAACCCTTTTACAACCGATCTTGGAGCATATGGAAGCAGGGGTGACCGTTTACGGGCTTGACGGCAATATCCTTTTTTTCAACAAAGCTGCCAAACAATTCGGCATGTCCGAACCGATAAATCTGCACGAGCAAACATACGGCTCTTCTGCCTTTTATCATCCAGACGGCATTACTCCTGTAGCTTTTGGGGAGTTGCCGTCTGTTCGAGTATTACGCGGGGAAATCGTCAATGGCCAGGAATTATGGACACAACCGAGCGGAAAAGCCGTTTCGATTCTCGTAGCCAATGGGAAGCTCCTCACCCAAGCATCTGGTGAGCCTGTTGGGGCCCTGATCGTTACACACGATATTACGGAGCGCAAATGGGCTGAGCAACGGCTGGAGGTTAGCGAACAGCGCTACAAATCACTGTTTGAGCACAACCCGGACATCGTGTGCTGGCTGGATCTGGCAGGCAAGTTCTTGAATCTGAATCCTGCGTTTGAAGTCGTCATCGGCTACAGCCTGAACGATCTGCGCAACCAGTCCTTTCATCAGTTGATGGACAGAGAAGGCGTCAAGCGCGTCCTCTCGATGTCACGTCATACACAAAAAGGCGAATCCGATAATTACGATCTGTCTGTGTTCCATAAAACTGGAGCGCGAATTGAGCTAAACGCCACCGTCGTTCCTATTGTCGTAAACGAGACCACTGTCGGCTATTTTGTCATTGCCAAAGATATTACCAAACGCAAAGAAACGGAGAGAATGATTCACTACCTTGCCTACCATGATACGTTGACCGGGCTGCCCAATCGCTCCTTATTCCAAAGCAAGCTGGAAGATTCGCTACTCCATGCCTCTCACCAGGCACAACCGCTTGCGATCCTGTTTCTGGACTTGGATCGCTTCAAATACATCAACGATACACTCGGCCATTCCACCGGGGATAGTCTGCTTACGCAAATTGCCGAGCGCTTGCGAGACAGCGTCGGTCCTCATGATACCGTTTCCCGTCTGGGCGGGGACGAATTTACGATCATCCTGCCAGGAATGGCTCACGATGAAGCGATGGATTTTGCTGAAAAGCTCATGCAAAAGCTCATCTCACCGATCTTTTTGGGCAACCAAAGCTTCGTGGTCACTACCAGTATTGGCATCAGTCTCTTCCCTCAAGATGGGACCGACGCTGAAACCTTGATAAAAAATGCGGACACAGCGATGTACCAAGCTAAGGAACACGGCAGAAACAACTATCAGTTTTTTTGCCCCGAACTGAATGTTGCTCTCGCCAAAAAAATGATGCTGGAAGCCGGACTTCGAACCGCATTGGATAACAACGAGTTTCAGCTGCATTACCAGCCGCAGTACGATCATGAAAAGATTGTTGGCCTGGAAGCCTTGATTCGATGGCAGCATCCTGTATATGGAATCGTGTCCCCTCTTGATTTCATTCCCCTAGCCGAGGAGACGGGCTTGATCATCCCAATCGGTCAATGGGTGCTGGAAAAAGCCTGCCAACAATGCGTAGAATGGCAGCAGCAAGGCTTGCCACCTGTACGTCTCGCCGTAAACTTGTCCATGCGCCAGTTGCAAGACAAGCATCTGGTGACAATGGTCCAGCAAACATTGCAAAAGACAGGAATCTCCCCTGCTTACCTTGAGCTTGAAATTACCGAGAGCATTGCCATGCATCGACTCGATACAGTCATCCCGCGTCTTCAGGCACTTCAAGACATGGGAATTCATATTTCCATCGATGATTTCGGGACAGGCTATAGCTCGTTAAGCTGCTTGCAGTCGCTCCCGATCAACTCTTTGAAAATTGATCAGTCTTTCATGCGTAACATGTCTACCAACACATCAAATACGTCCATCGTGTCCGCGATTGCTGCCATGGCCCATAGCTTGAGTCTTTCTCTAGTAGCCGAGGGCGTGGAGACAGAAGCGCAGCTGGAATTTTTACGCTCGCTTGGCTGTAGCACTTTCCAAGGCTATTTTTTCAGCAAACCTATTCCGGCAACGGAATGTGAGTGGTTGTTGGCAAACATCGCAGCAAAATAGGGTGAGTCGGTCATAGTTAGAAGCCGACACCGTATGAAAGGACATGAATAACATGCATGTAGGACGAGAAAACGTGATTGACAAATACTGGTGACAGGAATACGATGACAAAGTCAATCATTCATCCTCGTTAGGTGAGGCTCCTATACAAACATAGGCCACTGCCCGGAAATATCGAAAGATGCCAATGGGTAGAACAGGAACTGCCGAACTAAGGCTTTTCTTAAGGTGGCTAAGGAATGTTTCCTTTACGTTGTATAGTGCCAAAGCTCTGGTAGGGGGAGAAAAAGTGGTGTTATTTTGTGCACTTTTCTAACCCTCTAGATTTCGCTAGAGGGTTTTTATTTTTGAAAGGGGGAACGTTTTAATGGACAGTAGTCCAAGTTGCGGAATGAATAACTGCAATCAATATTGTGTACGGAGAATTTTCCGACCTTGTGGCGCTGCGGCATGTTCCCCATACCTTATTTGACATTCTCCCTTTTTATGGGACGAGTGTATGTAAGTATCTTTATGTAGACATGCTTGCGCAACATGGTCGTATCCCTCCGATCCTTATTTGCGAAAGGATGAGAAAACCATGTTGAACATTTACAAAACGAATGCCATGGGAAAAATAGAAGAACTGCATCAATTTGAAAAAGGCTGCTGGATCCATCTAACCGATCCTTCTGAGCAAGAAAAGCAACAAGTCGTCAGGGAGTTGTCGATTGACCTTCATTTTTTGCAGGATGCCCTTGATGACGAAGAAATCGGACGGATCGACAAGGACGGAAACCGCGTAATGCTCTACGTGGACATCCCTATCTCCACGAAGGAAGGGGCGAAGGACAACTATACGACGGTTCCGCTGGGAATCATGGTGATGGAAGATTATATCTTAACCGTTTGCCTGGTAGAAACGGCTGTCATGAATGAGTTCGTCCAAGGGAAAGTGAAAAACTTTCACACGCATATGCGAAACCGATTCGTCCTACAAATTTTATCGAATACGTCGCATGATTATTTGCAGTACTTGAAAAAAATCAACAAGCAGACAGGAACCCTGGAAAAATCGTTGCGACAATCGACGAAAAACAATGAACTGCTTACCTTGCTTGAATTGCAGAAAGGCCTCGTTTATTTTTCGACGTCCCTGGAAACGAACAGTCTGTTGATCTCGCTGCTTCGGAGTGGCAGTTATTTGAAAATGTACGAAGAAGATAAGGAACTGCTGGAAGAAGTAAAAATCGAAACCAAACAGGCCATCAAAATGACGGAAATCTATACCGCCATTTTAGGGAACATCATGAATGGCTTTGGCTCCGTCATCTCCAACAATCTGAATCGCGTAGTGAAGCTGTTGACCGCCATTACCATTGTCATCACCTTACCTATGGTGATCGGCACCTTTTACGGGATGAACGTCCCGCTTCCTTTTCAGGATCATCCGCACGCATTCACGATCATTATGATCATGTCTACCGCCATTACGTCCGTAACAGCCCTCTTGTTTTGGAGAAAGAAGTATTTCTAAAACGAATAACCAAAAAACCGACATCGTAAAAGGATGTCGGTTTCTTTTTGATCTCTCGATTTATGTCAGCTGGACAAGCCGTCCTTCCAGCTTCACTCTCTCTTCTGCTAAATAGCCAATGACCTTCACCAAAAGCTCATGCTCCACAGCATGGATGCGAGCCGCCAAAGTCTCAGCCGTATCTGCTTCTTGCACCGCTACGGGAATCTGGGCAATGATCGGTCCTGTGTCCAGACCGGCATCAACCAGATGTACCGTTACCCCCGTTATCTTTACCCCGTAAGCGAGTGCTTGACCAATCGCGTCTTTTCCTGGGAAAGCAGGCAAAAGAGATGGATGCAGATTGATGATTTTTCCTTCGTAGTCAGACAAAAGAGTGTCGCCCACCAAACGCATGTAGCCTGCCAGCACAACCAGCGATATATCACGTTTTTGGAGCTGTGCCACTATTTCCTGCTCAAAAGCAGCCTTGTCTGCATACTCCTTCGGTTGAAAAACAAAGGCGTCGATCCCTAAACGCTCTGCGCGTTCCAAGACCTTGGCACCGGGCTTGTCGCACACGAGCAAGGCAACTTCTACACCTGTGAGCCTGCCTTCTTGTACAGCCTGCACGATCGCTTCAAAGTTGGAGCCGCTGCCTGAGGCGAAAATGGCCAGCTTTCTCACCATTCCACCCCGTTGTATACGACTTTGCGCTCTCCCGCTTGAATATGTCCGATCAAATACGCCTGTTCTCCCAGCTCTTGCAGCTTTTCCATAACACTCACTGCATCTTCCGGCTTCACGACGAGCATCATGCCAACGCCCATGTTGAACGTTTTGTACATATCCGGGTAAGAGATATTACCCGCCCCTTGTACCAGCTCGAAGATCGGCAGCACCGGCCAGGAACCAACGTTGATCACAGCCTGCATTCCTTCTGGAAGCACGCGCGGAATGTTTTCAGTAAAGCCGCCACCTGTGATGTGTGCCAGAGCTTTCACTTCATGTGACTCAAGAACGGATAACACTTGCTTCACGTAAATGCGGGTCGGTGTCAGCAGCTCTTCGCCGAGCTTTTTGCCCAATACGTCAACATGATCATGTAAGGACATGCCCTTGTCTGCCAAAAGAACCTTGCGAACGAGCGAGAATCCGTTGCTGTGTACGCCGCTGGAAGCCAGACCGATCAGTACATCTCCAGCTGCCACGGACGCTCCTGTAATCATTTTGCTCTCGTCCACGACACCTACGGTAAAGCCTGCGATGTCGTATTCGCCTTCTGCGTACATACCAGGCATCTCGGCAGTCTCCCCGCCAATCAGCGAGCAGCCGGACTGGGAGCAACCTTCCGCGATCCCTTTGACAATCGCTTCGATTTTTTCCGGAATGACCTTATCTACTGCCAGATAATCGAGGAAAAAGAGCGGCTCTGCCCCTTGAACCACTACGTCATTGACGCACATGGCGACAGCATCGATGCCAATTGTATCGTGTTTGTCCATGGCAAAAGCGAGCTTCAGCTTGGTTCCTACCCCATCTGTACCAGAAACGAGAATCGGTTTCTCGTATTTTTTGGTATCCAGGCGAAACAGTGCTCCGAACCCGCCCAAATCAGTCATAACTTCCGGGCGGAATGTTCGTTTGACGTGCTTTTTCATACGTTCGACGGCTTCGTTGCCCGCATCGATGTCTACGCCAGCTTGTTTATATGCTTCACTCATCGTTTCTCCCCCTACAAGAGGTTGCTTGTTTTAGCATTTAAGCGCAGGTAGCGCTTCTTCGAATTCAATCTCAGTCGGATATTCTCCGTTAAAGCATGCGAGGCAGTGTCCTCTATTAGGAGCCGAATCGGTGCGGCCAATTGCATCGATCATTCCTTCAACAGACAAGAACGACAGCGAATCAGCCTCAATGATTTGACGAATTTCCTCTACGGATTTTGTCGATGCAATCAGTTCCTCACGCGACGAGGTGTCGATGCCGTAAAAGCAAGAATTCATAACGGGCGGAGAGCTGATGCGCACATGCACTTCTTTGGCGCCAGCCTCACGCAGCATGCGGACGATCCGATTACTCGTCGTACCACGAACAATGGAGTCGTCAATCATGACTACGCGCTTGCCTTCCACTACCTTGCGAACCGCAGACAGCTTGAGATAGACAGCGCGCTCACGCAGCTCCTGACTCGGCTGAATGAAGGTACGTCCGACATAGCGGTTTTTGATCAAGCCGATTTCGTACGGAATTCCTGTCGCTTCCGCAAATCCGATAGCAGCAGAGATACTCGAATCCGGTACACCTGTGACGACATCAGCATCAATAGCGGATTCCAATGCCAGTTGCTTGCCCAGACGTTTGCGCGCCATGTGGACATTGATTCCGTCGATGTCACTGTCTGGTCGGGCAAAATAAATGTATTCAAACGTACAAATCGAACGCTGTGTCGTTTCGGTAAACTTGCTTTCCGTAATGCCATCCTTGTCAATGACGATCAGCTCACCCGGTTGCACGTCACGCCAATATTGCGCGCCGATAATATCAAATGCACAGGTCTCGGAAGCGACCGTGATCGCGTCGCCGAGACGTCCCAGTGACAGCGGACGCAAGCCATTCGGATCGAGGGCGATCACGAGCTGGTTCTCGTTCATGACGAGAAGCGCATACGCTCCCTTGATGTATTGCAGGGCGTCCTTTACCGCTCCCGGCAAATCCTTGCACTCAGAGCGGGCAATCAGATGTGCGATCACCTCAGTGTCGCTGGTCGTCTGAAAAATGGAGCCCTTTGCTTCCAGTTCTTTTCTAAGCACAGCGGCATTTACGAGATTCCCGTTGTGGGCAACAGCCATGCTGCCTTGTGCATAGCGGAAAAAGAGCGGTTGGGCATTTTCAATCTTGCTCGAGCCAGCCGTTGTATAACGGGTATGGCCGATTGCGATATGACCGCTGAACTTCTCCAGATCGCCCTTGCCAAAAGCCTCTGACACGAGACCCATTCCGCGGTGCTTATACCATTTCTCGCCGTCGGAGGCGCAGATACCTGCGCTCTCCTGACCGCGATGCTGAAGGGCGTGCAGACCCAGATAGGTCAATTGGGATGCTTCTTTGTGGTTGTAGATGCCAAAGACGCCGCATTCTTCGTTCAATTTGTCCCAGATTACCCGATCAAACATGGAATCGCATCCTTCCAGGCTGCTTTCACCTCTTGAGTCGAAGCGTTGATCGCTTCTGTACCGTTCACGTTCACTACCAGACGATCGCCGCCGACCGTACCGATGTTCTCGGCAGGTACGCCATGTTCACCTGCCAATGCGAGAATCGCCGCCGCTTGCTCCCCAGAAGCACTGAGCAAGATGCGAGATTGAGATTCACTGAACAAGAGCACGTCAGCACGCAGTTCGGACGCAAGAGCCACCTGCGCACCGAAGCCTTTGCCGAAGCCAGATTCAGCCAGTGCGACACCCAGACCACCTTCGGATAAATCGTGTGCGGAGTTCACCAGACCTTGGCGAATCGCTGTGAGAACCAGCTTTTGTACTGCCGCTTCCTTAGTCAGATCGATTTGTGGAGGACGTCCGGAAATGCTGCCCGTAGCCATCTTTTGATACTCACTGCCGCCCAGTTCAGCAAAGGTCTCGCCCAATAAGATGATCGCGTCGCCTTCGTTTTTGAAATCCTGGGTCGTAATATGGTCAACATCAGTGATCAAGCCTACCATTCCCACCGTTGGGGTTGGATAGATCGCGTCACCGCTGCGTTCATTGTAAAAGGATACGTTTCCGCCGATAACCGGAGCATCGAGTGCTACGCACGCTTCGCTCATGCCCTCGCACGATTTTTCAAATTGCCAGAACACCTCAGGCTTTTCCGGACTTCCGAAGTTCAAGCAGTCCGTAATCGCCAGCGGCTCTGCACCGGAGCAGACGACGTTGCGCGCAGATTCTGCAACCGCAATGGCACCGCCCACTTTTGGATCGAGGTACACATAGCGACCGTTGCAATCCGTACTCATGGCAAGCGCCTTGCGAGTACCGCGCACCATGACAACAGCAGCGTCAGAACCAGGCTTTACAGCTGTGTTTGCACGCACGATGTGATCGTATTGCTCGTATACCCACGCTTTATTCGCCACTGTTGGCTGAGCCAGCAAGCTTTTCAGCGTTACATTCAGATCTTTCGGTTCACTGATTGTAGCCACTGCATCTACATTCGCGTTTGCTTCGTAGTAAGCCGGCACCGCAGATGGACGATGGTACACAGGTGCGTCGTCTGCCAAGCTGTCTACTGGCACTTCGGCTACTACCTCACCTTGATGCACCAGGCGCAGCTTGCTGTCTTCCGTTACTTTACCCACTACAGCGGATGCCAAGCCCCATTTATCAAAAATCGCAATCGCTTCTGCCTCTTTGCCTTTTTCCACGACGACGAGCATGCGCTCCTGCGATTCAGACAACATCATTTCGTATGCAGACATGCCAGCTTCGCGCTGTGGCACCAGGTCGAGATTCATCTCGATTCCGTTTCCTGCCTTAGATGCCATCTCGGAGCTGGAGCTCGTCAAGCCAGCCGCTCCCATATCCTGAATCCCGACAACGATACCCGTGTCGATCAGCTCCAGGCACGCTTCCAGCAAGAGCTTTTCCATGAATGGATCGCCGACTTGTACTGCCGGGCGTTTTTTCTCCGACTCTTCTGTGAGCTCCTCGGATGCAAAGGTCGCCCCGTGAATACCATCGCGCCCTGTGCTGGAACCAACGTAGATAACAGGGTTGCCAATACCGGATGCTACCCCTTTTTGAATCTTCTCGTGATCGATCAAGCCGACGCACATAGCGTTAACAAGCGGATTGCCTTCATACGTAGGGTCGAAATTCACTTCGCCACCCACAGTCGGAATCCCGATGCAGTTCCCGTAGCCTGCGATACCTGCAACTACGTTTTCGAACAAATATTTGACGCGAGGAGACTTGAGCTCCCCGAATCGAAGCGAGTTGAGCAGCGCAATCGGACGCGCGCCCATCGAGAATACGTCACGGATGATACCGCCCACACCAGTCGCAGCCCCTTGGTACGGCTCGATCGCAGATGGGTGGTTATGGCTTTCGATTTTGAAAACAACCGCCTGATTGTCACCGATGTCGACAATACCCGCACCTTCCCCTGGTCCTTGCAAAACGCGAGGTCCTTTTGTCGGGAAACGACGCAGGACAGGCTTGGAGTTTTTGTAGGAGCAGTGCTCCGACCACATGACGCTGTACAGACCAGTCTCCGTCCAGTTCGGCTTGCGGCCGAGAATTTCTACGACACGCTGATATTCTTCGTCAGTCAGACCGATTTCTTTGTATAGTTTTTGATCGGCAATTTGTTCGGCTGTCGGTTCTTTATGCGTGAGTTGTGACACTGTTCTGTTCCCTCCAAGTCTTCAGGATCGAGGTAAACATGCGGCGTCCGTCATCGGAAGTCATCCAAGAGTGGACGGCACGCTCCGGGTGAGGCATCATGCCAAGTACGTTTCCACGTTCGTTGCAAATGCCCGCGATGTCTTCTAGTGAACCATTCGGATTCTCGCCATGATAGCGGAAAACGATCTGATTGTTCACTCTCAGCTTCGCCAGCGTTTCTTCATCACAGTAGTAGTTTCCTTCGCCATGCGCGATCGGAATTTGGATGACTTCCCCTGCCGCGAAATCACGGGTAAAGGAGGTAGCGTTGTTTTCCACACGCAATTCGGACAGCTTGCAACGGAATTTCAGTGAACGGTTGCGCAAGAGTGCTCCTGGCAACAGTCCGACTTCGGTCAGGATCTGGAAGCCATTACAGATTCCCATGATCAGCTTGCCTTCTTCTGCTGCCTTCACCACTTGCTCCATGACGGGTGAAAAACGAGCGACTGCACCACAGCGCAGATAATCTCCATAAGAGAATCCGCCTGGCAAGAGAATCGCATCATATTTAGAAAGATCCGTATCGGAATGCCATACGTAATCCACAGGCACTCCCATTACATCTTCAACTGCGTTAAACAAATCAATGTCGGCGTTCGAGCCTGGAAAGACGATAACGGCTACTCGCATATCCTTAGCCCTCCACGATATCAAAGCGATAGTCTTCTACCACCGTATTGGCCAACAGCTTTTCGCACATTTCACGTACACGCTCTTCTGCTTGCGCACGGTCAGAAGTGTTCAATTCCAGCTCCATGTACTTCCCGATGCGCGCATTGTTTACTTCATCAAAACCCAAGGTGTGCAGAGCACCTTTTACAGCGTGTCCTTGCGGGTCCAAAACACTCTCGCGCAATGTTACATAAACAACAGCTTTAAACATGTACGTCTCCTCCTAGTCTCGTAAGCATTTCTTTGTAAGCTTCCTCCACATTGCCCAAATCACGGCGGAAGCGGTCTTTGTCGAGCTTTTCATTTGTTACTGAATCCCAGAAACGGCATGTATCCGGGGATATTTCATCGGCGAGGAGAATCTCCCCGTCCGCTGTTTTTCCAAATTCCAGTTTGAAATCGACCAAGGTAATGTTGCGCTCGCGCAGGTAAGGCACGAGGACCTCATTTACAGCAAGACCCATGCGCTCCAATGTCGCTTGGTCACTCTCGCTCGCAATCCCCAACACTTTGATATGGGAGGCATTCACCAATGGATCTCCCAGTGCGTCATCCTTGTAGTAAAACTCGACAACTGGCTGCGGGAGCACAGTCCCTTCTTCCATGCCAAGACGCTTGGCCAATGAGCCTGCTGCGATATTGCGAACGACTACCTCCAAAGGGATAATCTCCACTTTGCGAACAACTTGCTCTGTGGCGGACAGCAAACGGACAAAATGGTTGTCGATGCCCCGCTCCTTCAGCATGGTGAAAAAGATTGCCGTAATACGGTTGTTCAGCTCACCTTTTCCGGTGATTTGCGCCCGTTTCTCTCCATTGAATGCTGTTGCGTCGTCTTTGTACTCTACCCAGTACTGATCAGACAAAGATGTCCGATAAATACGTTTTGCCTTACCTTCGTAGAGTTGTTCCTGTTTTTCCACCGTAGGAGTCACCTTCCCAGTCAAAAAGGTTGAGTTTAGGTTAATTCACGAACGTTTCAACTACATTAAAACACAAACATACGCATTTATCAACGAAAAATGCTGGAATACACTTCGACAAACGTTCGGTATTTACTGCATGTTTTCCGAACTATAGATGTTAACATTCGTTTACATGTTCACCATACTGGCTTTACATCTCCTTATTACAATAGTCCTTAGTCTCGGGACTTTTCGACCATCCACTTATCAGGAGGCAACTGGAGATGCACTCTATCTTTCGCCATTTACTCACTCCCTTTACTCGCTTACACAGGCAAGTGCGGCTCCGTACCAAGCTGACGATCCCACTGCTATGCATCCTGCTCATTTCTTCTAGCATGATTGGCTGGACCTTTTACACCCAGGCAAAAAAGGCGATGATTTCGCAAATGGAGTCCCGCCTTGACTCAGAAACAGACAAGACTACCGAAAAAATATCGCTTTTGAAGTTCACTTTCGCTAGCGACGATCAAGCCTACCAAAAGCGCCTTCAATACGAATTGCAACAGCAAGAAAGCAATTTGTCTCAGGAAGGCTTGATACTCCAGCAATATCTGGTCAAAAATGGAGCCTTTCATCCCATTGAAAACGTGACAAAGGGCGCTATTGAAATCCCGCAAGATATCGCGATACGGATGGAAGCAGAGCGATTCGGCGTGATTCATGTCCCTGTCGATGGTCACATACATACACTGGCCTTTACGCATTCTCCTGAGGAGAGCTACATATACGTCATAGACGTTTTGCAAGAGTCCTATCTAGGTCCTCTCCATGAGATAACCAAAATAATCGTGGTGACCATTCTCGCTAGTCTGGTCCTTTCTTTGTTGCTTTGCTTGCTGGTTGTAAAGGGGATAACTGCGCCTTTTCAGACGTTGATTGTGGCAATGCAACAGGTCAGCTCGGGCGACCTCACCCATCGTTCTCTTTTGCAAAACGAGGGTCCAGAGATTCGTGGGATTTCAAACAGCTTCAATCACATGATCGAGCAAATGTGTGAGATTATTACCGAGATCCAACTCATGATTGAAGAACTGAACAAAGGCGGCGTCGCTATCAGGCAAACAGCCGATGAAGCAGGCGATCGTTCGTCGATGCTATCGTTGCGTCTCGATACAGTCAACCAAGGCGTCGAACAAACGGCTGCCTCAACAGATGGCGCCAGCACCTCTTTTCAGCAAATAAAGCAATCGATGGACGGACTGTTTGCGCGTATTTTCTCTGTGATTGAAGCGGGTAAAAAGATGCAGACAGTCACCCACAATGGACAAAATCGTATCGATGATTTGAACACGATGATCAACCGCTTCTCCCACACGTACGCACAGGTCGACACCCGCATGACTGAACTGCGTCGACAATCAGAATCCATTGGAGATGTTGTTCATCTGATCCAAAACGTGGCGAAGCAAACGAAGCTTCTCGCTTTAAATGCGAGTATTGAAGCGGCCCGTGCTGGAGAATACGGGCGCGGATTTGCAGTCGTGGCCAACGAGGTAGCCAAGCTTGCCAGTGAGTCTGAAAATGCCACATTAGAAATCACGCGGCTGATGGACGCTGTTCAGGAACAAACCTATGCGATTTCCTCCGAAACCTCACAGGCATCCGAACAGCTTCAGCAAAGCCTGCAAAAGCTCTCAGACGCTGCATCTGCTTTTCTTGAGCTTCGACAAGCTGTCGATCAGACAACGGGAGAGCTGCATATAGCCAACGAGGGGTTATCCGACATAACCGAAGGCTTGCACACCGTAGACATGGCATTGGATGCGTTTGTTGCCATTTCCCAAGAGACCAAAAGCAGCACAGAAGAAATGCTGGTCGCCTCGCGCGAACAACTCACTTCTATTGAAAAATCACGTCAATTGGCAACAGAGCTTCTATCCTTATCGGAGCGGCTGCAAGAAATCAGTGATCGCTTTCGCGTTGCATGAACAAGCAGAGCCTTCCCCTCCGGGCAGGCTCTTTTCTTTTGATTATGATAAACTTGTCAGTGGTACAACCAATACGTGAAAGAAGGAATTTCAGATGTTTCCATTTGAAGTGTCTTTTCCTACCAAAATTTACTTTGGCATGGGCGAACTGGAACGTTTGGGCCAAGAAGCAAAATCGATGGGCCAAAAAGCATTGCTCGTCACAGGCGGCAATGCGGCCAAACGTACAGGAATTTTGGACCGCGCCAAGGCTCTGTTGCAGGAAGCTCAAGTGGCGTATCTTGTTTTTGACAAAATCGAACCGAATCCGCGTACGGCAACGGTTGATGCCGGAGCTGCTCTTGCTCGTGAGCATCAGTGTGACTTCATCCTGGCTATCGGTGGCGGCTCCGTGATGGATGCCTCCAAAGCGATTGCGGCAGCAGCCGTTTCTGGACGCCCGATTTACGATTACATGCGGGGAAATCCGAGCGGCTCTGGTCAATTGCTAGTACCCGTTCAGGAAGCACTCCCGATCATGACCGTCCCGACAGTAGCCGCTACAGGTTCGGAAGCAAACCATATCAGTGTCCTGACTCATTGGGACACGCATGAAAAATCTTCGATCAACGGCCCAGCACTTTACCCGAAGATCGCCATTCTTGATCCGTCTGTCACCTTTACCGTTCCAGCTCGGGTCACAGCGGAATCCTGCGCCGATATCTTTTCCCATCTGTTTGAAAACTATTTGATTAGCGCGGAAGGAACCCACGTTCAGGACGGGATTTCCGAAACACTCATTCGTCTCGTCGTCGAGCACTCCATCACAGCGATCCAGCAACCAGACCATGCAGAAGCACGATCCACCCTTTTGTGGGCGAGTACACTGGGCATCAGTCCATTCGCTGCTGGCGGTCGTGGTGCTGGTATGCCGTTGCACGGAATTGAACATCCGCTGAGCGGAATCTACGATATGGCTCACGGTCGTGGACTGGCGATCCTGTCTCTTCCTTATTTTGAACAGGTGATTTTGCAAGACCGTCCCGAGAGACTAGCCCGTATGGGACGTCATTGCTTTGGCGTTACCGTGGAGGACGACGGCGAAGCAGCACGAGCAACGATTGAAGCCGTTCGCCGTTGGTATGAGCGCATGGGAATCACAGAACGTCTGTCTGACTTCGGCGTGAACAAACAATCGCTGGCACAAATGGCTGAAGAAGCGGTTCGCATCGGCGGACGCGGAATCGGGTATCTGCCTAGCTCACGAAAATTGAATGAATTCGATGTGATCGCGATCTACGAGGCTTGCCTGTAATCGAAGCATCAAACACACTGGCGAGCCTTCGCTCAGTTATGTAATAATACAAATTAATCATTAATCAAAATTATTTTACTACGGAGGTTACCACCTATGGCAGATCCACGCATTAATGAACTGGCAAGCCGTCTCGTCCGTTACTCACTCCATTTGCAAAAAGGCGAAAAAGTTTTGATTGAAAATACAGGCCTGCAACCTGAACTCGTTCGTGCACTTGTGCGTGAATCATTTGCAGTTGGGGCTCTGCCTTTGGTCACCTTGAAAGACCAGGAAATCATGCGTGCACTCTATCAAGGCACGAGCGAAGAACACATGGCTCTGATGGCAAAATACGAGTATGACCGGATGAAAGACATGGACGCTTACATCGCTATCCGCGCTTACGACAACATCAACGAGTATGCCGACGTAGCGGAAGACAAAATGGGCATTTATGCTCGCGTCCTGTATCAACCAGTACATACGAACGAGCGCGTTCCGAACAAACGCTGGGTTGTACTGCGCTACCCGAACAAGTCGATGGCGCAACTGTCCAAAATGAGTCTCGAGGGCTTTGAAGACTTTTACTTCTCCGTCTGCAATCTGGACTACGCAAAAATGTCCGCTGCCATGACTCCGTTGAAAGAGCTGATGGAGCGCACCGATCGTGTACGCATCGTCGGTCCAAAAACTGACCTGCGCTTCTCCATTAAAGGAATCAATGCCATCAAATGCGACGGCAAACGCAATATCCCGGATGGCGAAGTATACACCGCTCCTGTGCGCGATTCCGTGGAAGGAACGATTTTCTACAACGCGGCATCGATCTACAACGGCGTTACCTTCAATGATGTTCAGTTCACTTTCAAAGAAGGAAAAATCGTGGAAGCGACCAGCTCCAATACCAAAGCATTGAACGACATCCTCGACACTGACGAGGGCGCACGCTATATCGGAGAATTCGCGATCGGCTTCAACCCGCACATCCTCCACCCAATGCTGGACATCCTGTTTGACGAAAAAATCGCGGGCAGCTTCCACTTCACGCCAGGGAATGCTTACACAGTAGCAGACAATGGCAACCGCTCCTCCATTCACTGGGACTTGGTCCAAATCCAACGCCCTGAATACGGCGGCGGTGAAATCTGGTTTGACGATGTGCTGATCAGAAAAGACGGGATCTTTGTGTTGCCAGAGCTGGAAGGCTTGAATCCGGAGAATTTGATTTAAATGAAATGAATGAAAAAATGGGTTAGGGAATGAGGTTCCCTAGCCTATTTTCTATTGTTCAGAGAAAATAAAGTATTAGACTGGCCTGGTCCATTGAGCTATCGTACCCGTTAGTTGAATCCTAAACTGTCCAAAATTGAATTTATAAACTCAGTTTTTTCATCCGTATACAGTAGTTTATCTTTTTCGTGTTTCTGGGAGAGTTTCACTTTCAACTCTTGATATTCGTTTAGTGCTGCGTCATTTTTCAATAAATAGTCTCTAAATGCAAGTATCTTTTCTAGATACAAACTGCCTGTTTGGAACATGTGAATTTGATGAGTTCTTGGCTCACCCTTACTGAAATAATGTCTGTCGGGAAGTATGTTTGTTCCCCTATAAGCATATCCAAGCCTCTCTAAGCCTTGGACACATTCACTCCCATGTTGATAATCTTTTAATTCAATTCCAATATCAATTATAGGTTTCGCCGATAAGTTTTTCACAGCCGTACTGCCTATATGGTGGACTGCCAAGATAAGTTCGCCAAGTTCATTTTCTATCTGTGTTTTCTCCCATATAAATTCCTTCTCCCACTCTGCCGTCCAAGCGATAAGAAAGACTTTACCTTTGGGTAGTCCTAACACTCCTATCACCTCTGCATCAAATTAATCATTCTATTATAATCCAAATTCGTTGAGCGTAACTGCCCGTTAGTTCAACGGTCCTGGTCTAAAACTTTGTTATCTCTGTACAGATGCAGACCATTCAGTCGCAAGCAAAACCAAATCAAGCTAACGATCGCAGTATATCATCGATTTTTTTGCCGTTGGAAATAATTCCGTTATTCATCCAAGTTAGAAAATCAACCTCGTAAACGCGGTTGTTTCGTACAGCAGGCAGATCACGCCACTCTGGCTGCTCCAGCAGTTCCCTCTCCTTTCCTTCTGCCTGACTATGCCACTTATCGAAAGTAATGAACAGATGATCCGCGGTTAACGTACGCAGGTCCTCTACAGAGAGATTGAACATGCCCGGCCTATTCGCTTTTGAAGCTACACCTACTGCGGAATGGGAGCGCAAGCCAACATCGCCATAGAGAACAGTCGAAACAAAGCCTTGCCCTTCTCCCGCATATTGGATGATGTGGTCCGCCGAGATACGTAAAAAAGCGACCGTTTCACCTTTCATAACCTGACTCAGCGTATGACTCGTGCTCCGTGCTTTGAAATCATACTTTGCGATAGCATCGTCGGCCAACTCCGTCCGACCGAAATAATCGGCGACGGTACGCAGCAGCCTACGCCAATTACTTGTCTGCTCACGCAGGATGCACGTGTTGGATATGCGTCGGCACTGAGAATATTGCAGTTGCTCGTAACGATCTATAAGCAATATCAAATCCGGCTTATAACCGGAAAGCGCGTCAAAGTTGCCGCCGTTCTCGTCGAACGTCGGAATATGGTTTAAGCCTAGATAGTCTTGTTTTCCCCATTTCGCATGCCAATACTGGGCGATAGGCTGCATATCCAGCGCGACTATGAAATCCTCCAAATACGGCGCTACTACTCTAAGCTGTCCCTTGCGGCTGCGACGGTATTGTCCGGGCGATATGCCTACCGTCTGCTTGAAACGACGATTGAAATAATATTCATTGTTGAAACCTGCATTCAGCGCAATATCGAGCAGCTTGTCATCGGCGCTTGCCAGCCACTTCTTGGCTTGATTAATCCGTACTTCATTCAAGTACTGAAGCGGTACTTGACCCGTAGCCTCTTTGAACAGACGGGTATACTTCCAGCGATCAATGCCTGCGAGGGAGGACAGCTCCTCCAAGTTCAGAAGCTCACGGTAATACTGATGAATATGCCGTATGCTAAGCTCTACCCCATTCCGCTCGATATCCGTTCCCTTATCCTCGGCTGCAGGTGCATTTTGGCGGAATAGAAAGAGCAGCAGCTCTTGAAATCTCACAAATCGTTGGAACAGCTCGAGCTCGTCGCTCGCCCCGCGGAGTTCATATAACTCATCAAGCAGCTCCATCGTCTTCGCGAAGGGTGCGCAGGCAAGCTCTTGCTTATCCGGCAGCAAGCTCGAAGCTGCTTCATAGCCGCTCGTTTCGAAGCACACTTGGTAATAGCTGCAGCTCATAACCTCTTGATCAACATATAAAGATCTTCCTGGCCCCTGCAAATAGCATTTTCCTTGTCCCGTCCCGCTCATTATAATGAGCAGTTCAAAGCTCTCCTTATCGTTTCTATCGCTGCCGTCCAAATCACTCATTTCTGCTCGCTCGCCCGCAACGACTAAGCGGATCGATCGCAGCGCATATTGGACTAAAGGAGCAGTCCCAGCTTGTTTGCGCTGTTCAATATCCATCGTTACTATCAACCGCCTTTTAATTGATATTCATTCTCAATGAATATAGTGTAAATCAAATCGAGCCACCCATCAACCTTCGTTGAAAAGCGGCTCTTTCTCAATTATGGCGATGAGTCCCGCCAATGAACTAATCACTCTTATTTCCTGCTAAGAAGCCAATAATCGAAGTAAATCATCCATCTTCAACCCGTTGGCCGTAATGGCTCCCGTCTGCCAATACGATCTCTCTACGGGATATACATGGCCGTTCTTAAATGCAGGAACGGTCTGCCATAACGGATCTGCCTTCATTTCCTCAAGCGCTTTCGTGTTGCTCTCATCCTCCCACGTCCCGTTGGACGGAAGCAAAATAATACGGTCCGCGTCAAGCTCCGGAATGACCTCCTTCGACAAGACGATATTGCCCTCCGTCATCGCCTCGGCGAACCTCGGCGCCTTCAGCCCAAGATCCTCATACAAGATTTGTCCGACAAACGTGTTATGAATGCCGAAAATATTAATCGATTTATCTACGACGTTCATCCGCAGAACAACAAGCTTCTCATCGCCGATCGCCGCGTTCAGCTTCGCCTTCACATCGACAATTCGGGCTTCGTAATCGGCAAGAACCTGCTCCGCCTTGTCGCTGAGACCAAGCAATTCGGCGATTAAGGTCAATGTTTTGCGCGAATCCGCAAGTACGTCGTCCGGCAAGCGGAACGTCGGCGCAACCTTGGAATAGAGCGCGTATTGTGCTACATCGACCTCTCCGGCGCCGATGATCAAGTCCGGCTCGGACACAAGCATGGCTTCGATGCTGCCGGTCACGTCGAACAACGGCACTTCCAGCTTCAAATAATCCTGCTTGCCCCACATCGGGTTATAATATTGGACAATAGGCGTTACCCCAAGCGCAACCAAATAATCTTCACGATAAAGAGCTGAGATTCGCTTTGGATTTGTCGGAATCTCTACCTCTCCGAAGCCATCGGTTACGACGCGCGTTTCCGTCTGAGGCGGAGCTTCGCTTGGCGCTGCCGTTGCCTGTGCAGGCTGATCGGTAGTCACCGTGGCCACAGCTTGATCGCCTGTCGAGCCGCAACCTGTCACCGTAATCATTGCTGCCGTTATAAGCGATATCCATCCTGTTTTCATAAATCCCGATCTTGCCATGATTAAATTCACTCCAATAAGTTTTATGTTTTGTAGCAAAACAATTCGTTGATTTGTAGTGATAATCATTATCATCTTACTTGAGTAAATTTTACCCCAAATTGGATTGCATGCTCAATACACATTCTCTACGACCAGCTTTATACAAACTCGTCACTTCCTGACTAACGAAAAACAATAAAAAAAGGAGCCTCGCATAAGAGGCCCTATCCACCTGCACTGTCTATGAGGTATGCTGAATCAGCTCGGGAAGCATTCGGAGCAGCCGCCGATCATATGCGCATCCCTTTTTCTGACTCAACTTTAACGTCAGACCCCACTTAAGCGATTGAGCGGCTAGGATTTGCGAACAGGTAAATATGCTTGGAATTTTACAGGCGACACTGTAAGCGGGATTGAACACGTTGGCCACCTCATATTCGACGACTTGGCCGAGCAGCAGGCTTGTTTCATTTACCGAGAGCCGATAGTCTTCGACTAGCAAGGAGAGCATTTCAGTAGTTGCGTGCTGAAGCGCTTGTTCGAGCGGTCTGGCGTTGCCGATGCAAGACAAGTGAGTGTCGGACTCCACCCTCTCAATAAAACAAGAGATATTCTTATTAATCCTACCAAATTTTACGGGTTTCTTTCACCGGTGAATCTCTGTTATTCTAGGTCATGCCAAACAAAACAGCCGAAACTTCCTCTCAAATGGAAGTGCGGGGGATCTTTTTTACTTGCAGATGAGAGATCTGCATGGGGTGAATCGCCAAAGTGCGTAGGGTTGTTTCCTCAATCCGAATCCGTCAACTAACCTCGTAGGCCAAAAAAAGGAGACGATGTGAATATGAAACGCCTTGGTACTATTGCAATCGCGACATTGGGATTGGGATTTGTTCTTTCCGGCTTTTCTAACACAGCTTCTGCCGCTACCACATGTCCGCAATACGGGTATCAACCATATATGCAACCTGTCCAACCGCAAATGCAAGCACCTTACGCAGCACCAGCGAATCAACAGCAGCCAGTAAAACAAGCTAACCAACAAGTGGATGCTTCCTCTGTTGGGAAGCAAGTAACTGATTTGGTAAACCAAGAGCGTGCAAAAGCAGGTCTGAAGCCAGTGGAACTGGATGCTTCCCTGAACAAAGTTGCACAAGCAAAAGCGGCTGATATGTCCAACAACAACTACTTTGACCATACAAGCCCTACGTATGGCTCTCCATTTGACATGATGAAACAATTCGGTGTATCTTCTATGACCGCGGGTGAGAACATCGCCATGGGTCAACGCACCGCTGAGGAAGTCATGAACCAATGGATGAACAGTGAAGGACACCGTCAAAACATTATGAATCCTTCCTTCACCAAAATCGGTGTAGGCTTTGTGAATGGATACTGGGTACAAGAATTCATCGGATAATGAAATTGGTTATAAATGCCGAGTCCTCTAGCGGGGACCCGGCTTTCTTGTTTTTTCCCAGCCTTGTCTGGAGTGGCATTTGAACATCTATCTCCGTGAAAAGCCAACAGCTAGCTTTATACGCTTTATTCAGATTTACTTCCCATTTCTAGTTGGTTTGTCTTTTCTTCATCCACCGATTCCGCACCTTCTCGAATTTTTTCTACAACTTCTTCAGATTTAAGTTGCTTGTGCGAAGGGAGATCTAAAAATGTAGAAGCACGTTGATCGAGCCACAAGCTTTCCTCACCTTCCCTATCAGTTGCAACGAAAATAAACCCACCTGAATAACTAAAGTACTTCATGTTTACATCTTCCCCGAGCGTATTTTTCATGTTCTCGTAAAGGTCAAACAATTCAGGGCCACTTTTTTCACCACCAGCCATGATTGGCTCTGTATCTGTTGCTATAACGATACCTTTTACTTCATTCTCCTCCATAATGAACGAAAGTTTTTCATCTGTTGAAGATAGTAGTCCTTGCATATTCGTATCGTTGTAGTTACGTATTTTATCCGCTTCTGGTAAAACAGCTCCCTGAATTGAAAAGTCTGACAGAGTTACATTCCTACTCGATTTACTTAAGGATTTGTTCTCTTGGTTGCGTGCCTGTTCCATCTTTTTATATGCATGTAGCGCTTCCTTATCCCCTTGGTTAATGGCCCCAGCCCAAGTAGCCAATGATATTCCAGCAACAATTACCGCACCAATCAATGTCCATGTGTATTTATTCATAACTCCCCCAAAGTTAATTCGTTTCGTTATAAGAATATTCTATCAAAATTTAGATTTCCATGAATTATGCAATAAAAAAATGGAGACATTGAATCGTCTCCATTTTTTTATTGCCATCATTTCATCCATACGGCAACCGCACCTCAAAACATGTACGAATCAAATCACTTTGAACAGAAATCGTTCCCCGATGCTTCTCGACGATATTTTTTGCAATAAACAGGCCGAGTCCAGTGCCTCCCCCTTGATGAGCTCGCGCTTTGTCGCCCGTAAAAAACATTTCAAAAATATGCGGCAGCGCCTCTTCAGGTATCTGGTCACCGTAATTCATGATTTGAACAACTACTTCATCGCCCTCCCGGTAGGCGTTCATATCGATAAAATGGCCATCGCCCCCGTAGCGTATCGCATTGGTCAGGATATTCTCAAATACGCGCGCCAGCAGCTCTCCATCTCCCACGATTACTAATTGAGCAGCAATCGTACATCGCGCGACCAGCTCATTTTTCTCAAAGGAAGGATACATCTCTTCATTTAACTGAACCAACAATTCACTCAAATCAATGACCTTTTGCTCGATGTTGACCATGCCGTAATTCATTCTCGTAATTTCGAACAGCTCATCAATCAGCTTTTCCAATCGTTGCGACTTGGTAAAAGCAATCGTCGCATAATGCCTCATTTGTTCTTTTGGCATCTGCTCGTCTCGTAAAACTAAATCTAAATAACCCAGTACGGATGTCAGCGGTGTGCGCAAATCGTGCGCCAGATTCAAAATAAGCTGATCCTTGCTGCTTTCGGCGAAATCTCCTCTTTCTACCGCCTTTTGCAGCATTTCACTTGCCAGATTGATATCCTTGGCGATATCTGCGAACTCATCATGGGAAGAAATATGCACATTATGCGTAAAATCTCCATTTGCCAGATAATGAATGCCTTTGGAAATCTCATGAAAATAGCCAACATACCGTTTGGTCAGGAGATAGAACAACAAGATCGCAATGGGAGCAAAAACAAGCAAAAAGAAATTGATATCTCCCATTTCCTTGATGTAACGGCGAACCAGGGCAAGCGGATCTTCGTACTTGACCTCCGTCCGATAGTAAAACTGGAGCACTTTATAGAGCAGATAGGTTACGAGACCGGCCAAAAGCATGCCAAACCCAAGAAGCTCAATCATTTTGGAACGAAAGCTATATCTCCTCTTCACCATGGAAAAAATGAACCACTCCCTATCCTCGTTTTCGTCCAGGGATCACTCATGATAGACTCTTTTAACGCGTTCTCCCAAACGGCTTACCAGCTCGTTCGTAATGGTTTTACATTGATGGGCCATTTCCTCGGCAGTGATACCCTCTTCTTGATCTCTGCCGATAAAGGTAACAACATCCCCTTTTTGCACCTCTTCCATGTCTGTAATATCTACAATAAGCTGATCCATGCAGACAAACCCAATAATCGGTCTCCTTTTTCCTCTGATCAAGCAGGTAGCGCCCGATTGTGACAGCATGCGCGGAACCCCATCTGCATATCCGATGGATACGATGGCAATCTTGCTGTCTTTCTGCGCTGTGTGGGCGCGTCCATAGCCCACGGATTCTCCTTTTTCCACCTGTTTCACCTGCACAACTCTTGCTTTCAGTGATAACACAGGTCGTAGGTCGACGCTTGTTTTTACCTTATCGCCCTGCTTGCTCAACATCCCGTAGAGAGCAATCCCAATCCGAGCATAATCGTATTGCAGCTCCCCGTAATTCAGCACGCCGTAACTGCTCTGAACGTGCAGCTTCTGTGGATCGATCCCCTTTTCTTTCAGCTGTTCGATCACTTTTTGGAAACGGGCGATTTGATTTTTCGTGTAATCGATATCCGAAGCTTCCAAACTGTCAGCCACACTCAGATGCGTAAAGGTACCGCATACCTGCAAATTTTTATAACGATACATGGCCGCAATTTTTTCTGTGTGTTCCCAAGATTCCCCGAGTCTCCCCATCCCCGTGTCGATCTTGATATGAACAGGGATTTTCACGTTGTAGCCATTCAGCTTTTGGGCATATTCGTCATCTACTACGGTTTGCGTCAGTCTGAAACGGGCGATTTGGCGTATCCGTCGTTCATCGGTATAGCCAAGCACCAGAATCTTCCCTTTTACGCCCTTCTTCCGTAGCTCGATTCCTTCATCGATTGTGGCAACTGCGAAGTGATCAATCCCGAGCTTGTTTAAGAACCTCGCGATTTGCCATCCGCCGTGGCCATATGACTGCGCCTTGACGACTGCCATCATCGCACAATCCTTCGGGAGAACCCGCTCGATTTCCCTGACATTATGTTGGAGATGAGGAAGATGGATATCAGCCCATGCTCTTCCTGTTTGATCCGGTTTCCCACCTCGAAAGCGCTGGATCAGCCTCATCGCCATCACAGAAAGAACAAACGACAGCACCGTGACCAATGTAAAATGCACCAAGCTGTTTTCAACAAGCAGCCCTGTCAGTCCCGTTACTTTGGCCGCTCCGCGAATGAGCACAACACACAGCGGATGAATGACATAAACATACAGGCTCAGCTTTCGTAAGATTGGGCGATTTTTGCCTTTCCAGAACAACAGTAGTTGAAAGAGAAAATACATGCACGGTATCAAAAAAATATACATACTGTCATGGCGTTGCAGCTGATAAGTGTGTAAAAGCAAGCCTTCCATTACCAGCATACTTCCGAACAAAACAAACCCGATGGCATACGGTGCGACCTTTTTCTTTTTCCGCCTGCGGGTATTGGCAATCAACCCTCCCATGACAATAAACACAGGGGCAAAAAATATACCGTTCCGCGTGTAATCAAACAGGGTAAACATCGATTGATAGATACTGTCCACATATGGATTCATCTGTGCAAATCCAAAGTAGCTGTCTCCCAATAACCCGATGCCATACAGCAGCAAAGTCACCCAAAACGTGTTCCATGCGGATAGTCTTGTATACAAAAAGGTACTAATACACACCCCCAGCATAATGCCAGGGAAATACCACAGATGATACAAGGTCCCGTTAAACAAGAGGTCTTTCACGACTGAAAATACGGTAAGTTGATCTGTAAAATACCCTGCATACACATTCACTGGAAGATAGAGAAGAATCGAAAGCAAATATAGCTTTCCTACTTTCCATAAAAACTGCTTCAGCATAGACGCATTTCTGTTGCGATCTGTGCCAAGCTTTTGCAAGAAGAAAAATCCTGTGCACATAAAGAAAAATGGAACCGCAACCCTGGCAATTGTTCGTGTCAGTGTAAAGTCAGCCCATTCGCTAATGGACAGCAGGGGAGAAGTATGGATTGCGATGACAAGGATCGCTGCAATGATACGGAATTGATCCAGCCCGCCATACTGTTTTTCACTCCCCACGTTCATTACGTGCCTCCTGATGAAACACTGTAATGATAAATCCATCCACGTTGTTGCCCGATATTTCGTATTTCTCACCAGCAACAATCGGGATGTGCGTAACTGTATCGCTAGCCTTTACATAGTAGATTTCAATGCTCTCATCATCCACTAGCAAATGCTCCTGATGAAATTCGTAGTTTTTCACATACTCGATATACTCTTCCAGACAAAGCTGAAGCTTTTCCATTAAAACAGCATGCGGATAGCCCACATACCGAAAATGCCAAGGCTCATCCGAAATCCCTGTCAGCTGTTCCTTGTCTTTGTCGTAGCGTTTGATAAACCCATATTGACTGGCACGTTGGCGAAACATTCGGCATACGCCATGATCGGGAAAAGAAGGGCAAATAAAATCGATCTCTTCTCTCTTCTCCCCTACATCTATCGCAAGCCCTGTCTGATGCTCACTTTCATTCGGACGCGCAACAAATTGACTAGTAAACACCTGGCCATTTTCGAGCAAGGATTGATCATAAATATCCTTTTGTTCCGTCTTGCTGCGAAAGCCACTGACAGGTACGATTGTATGCTCTGCGTTGCAGGCTTTCAGCAGTTTGGCAAACATCTTCGCAGCCGTGTTTTCCAGCATCATATTGTTGTGTGCTCCATCGATCAGCCGCATGCGGTTCAGTAGGATACCGTCGTCTGTTTGCCAGCGGATCGGGTACTGGCAATTCACCAAAATCAGATGGCCGTGATGCAGATTGTCGCTGTTCAAAGAAATCGTCGAGACGTGAAGTTGTGTCATCGATTAGTCCTCCTCCAACGCTAGCATAATCAATGTATCAAGAAGTTCTTTATAGGAAATCCCCGCAGCACGCAGCATGCTTGGATACCTGCTTTTCGAGGTAAAGCCGGGGATCGTATTCACTTCGTTAAACACAATGTCTCCGTCTGGTGTGACAAACATATCCACGCGAGCGAAGCCACGACAGCCAAAAACCTGATAGAGATGGGTGGCTGTTTGCTTGATTTTATGAGCGAGCTCTTCGTCAATTCTTGCTGGAACATGGATATGGGCAGTCTCCAATGAATATTTTTCTGTGTAATTGAAGAAGCCCTGAAGCAATTCGATTTCATCCACTTCCCCCACAATAACCTCACGATTTCCTAGTACCGCGCAGCCTACCTCAAATCCCACGATGTTTTCCTCGATGACTACTTTGTCATCATGCAAAAGGGCGTTTTCTATCCCGATGACCAATTCTGATGGGCTGTATGCTTTCGTAATCCCAATGGAAGACCCTGCCTTTGCCGGTTTGACATACAAAGGGAATCCCAGTGCTTCGGTGGCAGATTGAACAGTTGCCAGATCAGTATTTGGATAAACGGTAACGGATCTTGGCGTTTTGATACCGGAGCTTTCCGCCAACGTGTGGGCGATATCCTTATCCATACAAATCGCAGAGGATAGCATGTGACAACCGACAAAAGGAATTCCGGCGAGCTCCAATAGCCCTTGCACCGTTCCATCCTCTCCGTTTTTGCCATGCAAAATCGGGAACACCACATCAACCTTCGTGACCGTCATGGTACCGTTCTCCTGTGAAACAATTCCCCGCACCTGTCTGCAAGGAGAAAGGAAGGCAGGCACACACTTCTCACTTTGATGCCAACTGTCATTTCGAATACTTTCGATGTTGCCGGTATATCGCAGCCATTGCCCTTCCCTCGTAATTCCTAGCAAAATCACCTCATACTTTTCCAGACACAAACTCTCCAGCACCGAACTCGTAGATTTAAGAGATACTTCATACTCCGAAGAACATCCCCCAAACAAAATCGCTACAGTCAATTTATTCATACTCATTCACTCCTTCTTTTCTTTGTTCACGTAGCTTGTTACAATCACGCCGCCCATGTTGTCACCCGAAATCTCATAGTTGCTAGCAATCGGTACTTTGAGCGTCATCTCTTGATCGACAGGGTAGTAGTTAATTTCATAGATCTTCCCATCATTTGTCACGGAGATCCTTCTTTCGTCTTTTAGGTAATCCAAGTATTCCTCGAGCGAAAAGTTATTCTGCTTCATGATCGCACTATGCGGCAAACCAACATATCGGAAATGCCAAGGCTCGAATTCCGTTCCTGTAATGGCTACCTTGTCCTTTGGGTAGCGCAAAATAAAACCGTATTTCCATGAATAATCTTTCAACCACTTGCCTTCAGGGGCGCGCTCCATTTTCATTTGCGTCGATCCAATATCAAGCGCGGAACCTACATTATGTTCGCTGTAACCGCTCGGCATCGCATACGCTGGCCCCATTTCTGCATATAGCTGATCTTGTTCTTCCTTGCCTCGATAACCGCTGTTCAGGATAAAGTGGCTCACGTTATCTTGCTGCGCAGCTTTGATCATCTCCAAAAATTCTTTGGCTACACTCTCTGACACTTCGATTCTGTGATCGAGCAAACGATAGCCTTGTAACAGTTCTTCATTCTCAGACAACCGAACCACATCGTTTTTTACCCCTGCCTCATGAACCGGATACTCTTTATTGACCAAGAGAAGGTCTCCTTGATAAATTTGATCCTTTGTTATTTGTATCGATTGGTGCTCCACCTCGGTAGCCTCTCCCAACGCTTCAGTGTGTCCCCCAATAGTAGGTGGTCCATCTGCTATTTTTTGAATCACGATATATCCAAACAGCAAAAGCATCACAAGCCAAAAAACCCTCTTTTTCATTTACAGTTCCTCCTTCACTTACACATGTAGGATAGGGAAAACTGTTAAAATAAAAAGTAGGGTAAATATAAAATAATTTTAAAGTCGGCCATTCATTTTTATAAAGATGCTAGCTGGATAGAGAGGGGGTCAGAGCATGAACAAAACAGACCGTTTGTTGGCAATCGTTCTGGAGCTGCAGCGCAAAGGTACGTTACGCGCAGAAGATTTGTCCGCGACCTTCGAGACGAGCATCCGGACGATTTATCGTGACATGCAGGCATTAAGCGAAGCAGGCGTCCCCATCGTTGGGGCACCGGGTCAGGGCTATTCGTTAATGGAAGGATATTTTCTGCCGCCCGTCAGTTTTTCGGTAGAAGAAGCCGTTGCACTCTTGATCGGAGCAGACATGGTTGAGCAAGTATTTGACCAAAACTTTGGCAACAGCGCAAGAGCCGTACAGCGCAAAGTAGAAGCGATCCTGTCTGCCGATGTAGGCGAACAAGCCAGCCGTATCCGCTCAACCTTTCGCCTCATAAGCCCCAGAGCGAACAATTTGCGCGAGCAGGAAAAAGCGCATGCACAACTCCTCCACGATGCGATCATCAATGAACGGAAGGTGCGGTTCCGCTATCGGAGGGGTACGCCTGGGGAGGGTGACGATCGTGAAACAGTGCGTGACGTTGCTCCATATGGTCTAGTGCTGGTTCGTGGTTCTTGGACATTACTCGCTCATTGCGATCTGCGACAGGATATTCGTCGATTCCGCCTGTCACGCATGAGCGGCCTGATTGTATTGGAAGACCGCTTTATCCTCCCTGACCATTTCAATTTTGAAGAATACAAGCCTCTCGACGATCGATCCCTGGAGGTGCAGATCGTCATCAGCACAGCTGTCGCTGATCGGGTAAAAGAATCGGGCTATTTTTTTATAGAAGAGATTACAGAGCATCCGGACGGCTTTCTCGTCAGATTGCGCGTCAGACAAATCGAAGAAATATTGTCTTGGGTACTGGGGTTGGGGGCTGATGCGGTTGTTCTTACGCCTGAATCCTTGCGTAGCCGAATGCGCGAAGAAGCCAAACAATTATTCGAACGCTACTGACATACTGCTGTCAGTAGCGTTCGAATATGATAAAAGCAAGAAAACCAAGAGGAGCTGATTCGCCCATGAATACAAAGGAAATCGTGAACAAATTTGAAGACGTGACAAACCACTACCTGCATGAATTAGAAGGCATCACCATGGAACAACTCTTGCAAAAACCAAGTGAAGATGAATGGTCGATCGGTCAAATGTACCTTCACTTGATCCAATCTGCCCGGTATTTTCAACTAGGAAGTATCGAGAAGTGTAGACAAGGAGGTCCTGCTGTCACAGAAGCAGGTACCGAAAAATCGGAGATCGGTCAAACGATATTTGCTCAAGGCTCCTTGCCTCCCATTCGCGTGAAAGTCCCTGCCTCCCCGGAGTACACACCCGCACAACCGGAGAGCAAGGAGCAATTGCATGATGGACTCATCAGCGTGCTCACACAAATGAAAGAGCTGGAACCGACTCTAGACGAAATTCCTGCGCATCACACGGTGGCTCACCCAGCCTTCGGTCCGCTGACGGCCAAGGAATGGTTTGCCGTCGTAGAAATGCACTATCGTCATCACCTGCTCCAGCTCAACCGACTGAAGGGTTAGTTTTTTTCTCCAAACATCCCCGCAAGCTTTTGATAGGTCGGCGGAAACTCTGCCTGATAACGCAAGAAAGACGGGATCGGGTAGCGGATTCCGCCTTTTTGCGTTCCGACTAATCCCTCCACCAGCTCGGCGGCATCGCGAAAATGAAAGCTGAAGGCCATCTCATGATCCTGTGTCTGGGCAAACAATCTGTCGCCATAACACGGTACGATCACTTGCGGCTGTCCCGTCTGGATCGGTTTGATGGCAATGTCCGCACAGTCGGCCCGACTGGAAAAGGTGGAAGGAATCGATCCACCGCGCTTGTACAGCATCCCCGCCACCAATCGCATGACCTGTGCCGCATTGCCGTAAATCACGACGACATCTGGCTCGATCTCTGCCCGCTCCAGCGGAAACGATACATAGTAGCCACTTTCTTCTGCTGAAAATTTCGGAACATCCAGCTCGCTTTTCGCCCCATTTTCCAGTGAATCTGTATACATCCCACAGGCGAGATGACCCTCTGAATAAAACGCTGGCTGCTCTTCATAGCCAAAAGCCACCTGCGCGATCGGACAGGACAGATCGGCTCCATTCATCGCGATGCTCCAGCCATAACGCCTTGAAAAACCGACAGCTTGGCAAATGGTAATCGGATAACCCAGATCACGGACAGGTCGCTTTGCCTTTGACGGCAGAGCGGCTTCTTCTTTTCTGATGCTAACTCCTACAGGAAAGGTCTCAGTCCTCGCATACATTTGAAGCGCTTGATTCAGCTCGATAGCGTTCATTCCATTTACCCCCTCGTTTTTCACATGCACTGCTCATACTCCGAATTTTTCGTCTTTTTTACCCAAAGTCCTGTCACTCCCTACATTTTTCTCGAAGCTTACAACATCGTAAGGTAATGGAAAGGTTAATCGATAGGGAGTCGAAACAATCCCTGTTAGGATAAAAAAAGACTACACGTATGACTTGGGATGGCTGGAGGGTTCACAATGAAAAAGTTCGCATGGCTGGGCACGGCGCTTCTCGTCTTTTTGTTAATGGGATGCTCCTCCAGTTCACCAGATACAGTACACGGGCTCGGAAAAGAAGAAGCGGCGCAAATCGCTGCAGCCGCTGTTAGACAATATTATCAGATGGATGTTGATATGACTGATCGGGAAATCACGCTGGAGGACCCAACCAATTCGGTATACAGAGGAGTACCTGTTCACGCCGTACTGAAACGCGAACCTGTGAGTGGCGATGTCCATGGCTTTCACGCCATCATCGAACCGAGGTCAAAGCAAATTCTTTCCCTGTCGATTGACGTTATTGGAATAAACGGAGAAATGGCGACAAAAACGATGACAGAAGCAGATTTGGAAAAGACGGCATCAGATTTCATCCGCTCGAAAAACCTGCTTGCGACAAACGACTTCCAATTGGTGAAAGCTTCTGACGCTCATTCCAATGACGCCAAGCGTTACTTTTATTACACAGATGGCCTAAATGATGTGGCAATCGGAGTGGACCCAGGCCTGCAACAGGTCGTTACGTTCACGTATGATTGACGCACCCTAATCCTTTACATTTACAGTGGGTTCTCCGTTGCGACCGCAATCGCTTTTGTAACGGAGAACCCATTGCTGTTAGTTTCCGCTGTATTTATCCTCAATTTCCTCTCTCGTTTCCTGATAGGTCTCGGTTGTAAGACTCACCAAGTAATTGGTAAGCTCCTCCTTGGACTGTGTAGCCAACGCTTCTCTTTCTTGCCTTTTCCCAGTAAGGTACTCCCTCGCTTCATTGCCAATCTTGCCACTCGCAGACAAATGCTCGATCGCCATTCCGATGTTCAAGCTCTCCCGCCAGTTTTTCTCGTACCAGTCCCGGTCGTAAGCATCCACCCATTTTTTGCGGTCGATCAGCACAGCGTCTGCTTCTGTCAAAGCATCTCGTTTCCACTGCTCCCACTTCTGGGCAATTTCTTTCGCGCGTTCCAGCTCTTGCTTGAACTGCTCGCGGGCAGCTCAAGAGCTACCCCCTTGAAGCTGTTCTCCGATTTGGCCACCATGGCGACTGGCACGTCTTTCATGAACACTTCCGTCACGGGCTTCCCGTTCTCCTCATGCGAGATGATGACGTCCACCCGATCTAACGCCTCCAGCTCCTGGTCGAAGACGACATTGGTTGATGAAAACACCGTCACAAGTCTGTTGTTCTGGTCCCGTACAACATTGGCTGGCTTCATGATGTTTTTCGTGATGATGTCTCCCTTTGACAAGGGAACGATCGTGACTTGATTTTTCAAGCTAGCTTTATCGATGATGTACGAATCATCCGCGTACTTTTTGGGGATTTCCCTTACTGTCAATTGGTCGGGTTGAATCAGTGCCCGAGATGGAATATCTGCATTTGCTTCGTAAATTTCCACCATTTCGCCCAGTTGCGCATTCAAATCCTTGATTTTTTGCAGAAATAGAAAGCCCGCAAGTGCAGCAAGTAGGAACGATAGTACAAGGAAAATAATTGCCCTACGTTTTGATTCCAACATCAGAAGATTCCCTCTCTTTTTCGAAAAATCCATTCATGTTCAAACTTTGTCGTTTTATTGCTAATATTGCGAATCAGAAAACTTATGAGAAAGGCACTAGGAATACATGATTATGACCAGCATGAGACTGGTCCCACCCGCAACAAATGGAGCCAACGGGATTTCTCGCCCCAGCTTTATCCTGCCTGTCATTTTGGCGATGGCCCACATGGGAAGCACACTGACTCCCGCAAGCAAATACGTAAGCATGAGCACGACCAACCCCGCTTGCCATCCAACCGCTGCGCCAACCAGAGCGAGCAGCTTAATATCTCCTCCGCCCATTTGGCCGTTGCTGATCACCGCCATAAGTAACGAAATTCCTCCCAGCACAATAACTCCCATCGCATAAGTCAGCCATTTCTCTGGATGAAGGTATGCATGCAGAACGAGAAAATATACAATTCCCGGAAGCGTCAGCCAGTCGTAAATGAGACGGCGGCGTAGGTCGGTATACATAGCGACTGCCATTACGAAAAGAATGGGAATGATGACATACCAAGATAACACCATATGTCCTCCTTCCTGCTTTTTGAGGAAAATTTCACCATTACAGACTGTATATTAAGGAAATTTGTTGCAAAAATATCCAATATTTTTGTATGTTTTTTGGAAAAGCGCTTTCATTGTCTTGGAGATTACATCCGTTGTCGTTTCATGAGGCAAACATTTTTTTGTGCTATTCTAGTAGAAAAATACGGCGACGAAAGGTGGGAGTACCGAACCGTGCAGGAGTATCTCGAACTGACTGAACTACTTGCAGAGATTGAACGTCATCCGACTAGTCTGTTGTTTATAAAAACGGCAAACTGCGGTGTTTGCGATGTCACCTACGCAAGAACGATAGAACTGCTGAAACAGTATCCACAAGTGAAAAGCATCGTGGTATCTATGGAGAGAATACCCAACATTTCCGGTGAGTTTCTCGTATTTACTGCTCCGGCGATCCTGCTGTTTATGGACGGAAAGGAAGTATTTCGGCAAGCCCGGTTTGTATCATTTGACGAGCTAGAGCGTGTTCTGACCTCCCTCACTTGTTAAAAATTCACATTTCCCTCCACTGTAAACGTTTGGATAACCTCTCTTTTGATGATAGAGTAGAGAGTATGGATAAATCAGATTCGTAAGACAATCTGTTGTATTTTATCGATTTTTGAAGGAGAGACAGTGGATGAGAGCCTTATTGGTAGACGACGAGCAACTACCCTTGATGCATCTGCAACGATTGCTAGAAAAAGATGTTGGCGGCGTTAAGGTAGTCGGAGCCTACACCAATCCTCTCGAAGCGATCGACCAAGCAATATCCCTTCAACCAGATGTCGTATTTTTAGATATTAATATGCCGCGCATCAGTGGACTGGAGATCGGAGAACGTCTGCAAGGAATCGATAACTCCCCAGAGATCGTTTTTGTCACAGGGTACGATAAGTACGCCGTTGATGCTTTTGAGCTGTGCGCGCTGGATTACATCATGAAGCCCGTACAGCTTCAACGCTTGCAAAAAACAATGGACCGTCTTCGTGAGAGAATCAAGTCCGCGCAAGAAGTCGAGCCTGTTAAAGAAGAATCAGTCGTTTCCATCCAATGCTTCAATAGTATTTTGTTTCACCAGTCGAATCAGGAGCCACAGGAGATCAAGTGGCGTACGAATAAAGCCCGCGAGCTGTTTGCGTATTTGTTGCATCACCGCAACAAGATGATCGACAAGGATTCGATTATCGAGCTTTTGTGGCCGGACTATGATGGAAGCAAAGGCGTGACTCAGCTATATACGACGATTTACCTCATCCGGCAAACCTTGAAACGCTATGGTCTCCAAACGATATCGATCAACAAAGGCAATTTAGAAGGTGGCTATAAGCTGACGATCGATTCAGCTGCGATCGATGTGGAAGAATGGGAAAATCGTCTCAAACAGTTACCCCCCCTCTCTCTTGCCAATATGCAAGAGTATGAGCAAGTGCTCGCGACGTATACGGGCGATTATTTCGGAGACTACGACTATTTGTGGGCAGAGTACGAGCGAGAAAGACTCCGCAGGATGTGGCTGCAGCTCGCCAAAACAATGAGCAGCTTCTATTTGGGACACGGCAGAGTCCAAGAGGCGATCAACGTCAATCAACGCATTCAGCATTTGCACCCGCTTGAAGAGGACAGCTACATGTTCCTGATGCAGTTGTACGCTTCCTTGGACGATCATGCGGCTGTAGAAGAGCAGTATCAACTCTTGACCTCTCGATGGGAGATTGAACTCGGCTCTGCTGTAAACGAACATATCACCAAGTGGTATCACATATGGAAACAGGAGACAGAACAAAAGTAGTGAAACTCTCTCACTAGATCTAGGGGGCACTCATGAAGATCCGAAGTGGTCTATACAGCGTACTTCTCGCTGCTTTTTGCATTCTACCTTCCTCTGCCGCCGCCTCCAGTTATGGAACGGCCACTTATTCGCCAAAGCAATCCCAAGACGTACTACAAAACCCTTATATGGGACTGGCTCCCGATTCACGGACGAGTAATAATGAGCAAGAACACACCCTCGTCTATGCCAACCTAACCTGGAGGATGCTTGAACCAACCAAAGGAGATTATGCTTTTGATGAGGTCGAAGACGCAATCCGGTTTGAAGAATGGACAGAAAAAGACGTCAAGTTCATCCTCCGCATCGTTATGGATCTTCCTGATAAAAAATCGGACATGGAGATACCAGATTGGCTATACAACGAGATCGGCGGGGACAATGACCATTTTGATGATGGCGAGTGGTATCGAAACGACTATGGCAAAGGCTACAGTCCCAACTACAGTAATCCATTGATTATCAAGTACCACAAGGAATTGATTGACGCTCTGGGAGAGCGCTACAAGGACGATCCCCGCATTGCTTTCATACAGCTAGGAAGCGTCGGTCACTGGGGAGAATGGCACACAGATACTTCTATTCCTTTCCCTGCAACAGAAATCACGGATCAGTACGTACAACCGTATCTAGATAATTTCCCTGATTCCATGCTACTGATGCGCAGACCACACCCAGTTGCCAAGGAGTACAAACTGGGGCTGTTTAACGACATGTTTGGCAACAAAGAAGATACAAACAGCTACCTGTCCTGGATACAGAAGGGCTACGTCTCCTGGCTCACCAAAGAAAAAATGCCTGCCATGCCCGACTTTTGGAAGTATGCGCCAAGCGGCGGAGAATTCTCTCCATCCGACTCCTTGCCAAGCTACTTTACTCGCTCCTCGATTAACCAGGTAATCTCACAAGCCAAAGCTTCGCATATTAGCTGGCTTGGCCCGAATACACCCGCACGTTTCGAAAAAGACAGCGATCAACAAGAATATTTGGACCGCTTTTTAAACACGATTGGCTACCGCTTCTCCATCACCAAAGAGACACATGCCAAAGCAGTCGAGCCCGGAGACAGCCTCGCTGTGACGATGGATTGGCAAAACCGCGGTGTCGCTCCATTTTACTTCCCGTGGATTCTCGAGCTGTCCCTCGCGGATGAAGACGGTGAGATCGTAACCAAGACCAACACGGACGAAGACATCCGCAAATGGCTTCCCGGCAAGAAAACCGTCAAGCAAAGCTTGGAAATTCCGGATAATCTTCCTGAAGGAACATACACTCTCTGTGTAGCAATCCTCGATCCCCATACAGAAGAGCCGGGTATTCAATTTGCCATGGAAGGCAAACGCTCGGACGGAAGATATACGTTGGGTACGGTCCAAGTACGAGACTGATCCATCCAAAAAATCCCTTCCTGACCACCTGTATAGGAGTCAGAAAGGGATTTTTTCTTCTAATCATTATGGTGCATAATCGCCATCGTAGCTTACCAATGATACGTTTTTCACACCTTCTACCTCTGAAATATCTTGAACAAATGCCGTATTATCTCCTTTGATTTTGACTTCCACGATCAATTCCACCATCTCTTTGTGTACAGTCTTTGACTTCAAGGCGTATTTCAGTTTGTTCAACTGATATTTAACCCCGTCATTGGCTTGATCGTGATAATTGATAATGAGCAGATAGGCAACATCTTTCATTTGCCGCTTGGATAATACAACAATGACAGCCGCCACCACCAGCGATCCAAGGACGGAAACCGGGTACACACCCGCTCCCGTCGCAATACCTACCGAGATCGACCAAAACATGAAAACAATATCCAACGGGTCTTTGATGGCAGTACGGAACCGCACGATGCTCAACGCGCCAACCATCCCGAGAGAGAGCACGATATTGGTGCTAATCGTCATGATAATCAGGCAAGTAAGCATCGCCATTGCCACTAGCGTGATGTTAAAGGTATGTGTATAGACGACACCGCGAAACGTTTTTTTGTAAATATAGTAGATGAACAAACCTATCAATCCCGACAGCACAAGCCCTATGATGGTATCAATGATCGAGATGCTGGCGAATTGATCTATTTTTAAGACACTTTTTTTGATGATATCTTGAAAATTAATCGTATTGGTAGTATCCATAGTTTCCCGACTTCTCCTCACACTAAAGATTATAGTATTTTTTGGTCTCCTCTCTGCAAATGACATATTTGGAGATAGCCGATCGCTTATTACTCAGGTTTTGTAGCAAATGTCTAATATGAAACGGCAGGAATTGATCGTACTTCACTTCCATGATCATCATGGGCTGATGAATAGCTCTGACCATCATGATGTTTTCGTCAAAAATATCGAGTGAATTGACGTTTGCCTTCAAATACTTATCAAACGTAATTCTGACATTCCCTTCTCTCACCAAATACGCCTCTCGGACATAATCCGTAATGACGCGAGGCCGAAACAGATGATTTTTGCACGATAAATAAAAATCTCGTAGCACAGCACTTTCTGTCTCTCGCAGAAACTCAACATCACCTGCCAAAATCAGTTCATACTCATCTCGTGTAATCGACGCTGATTCTTTGCAAATGTATCCACCGAACTTGCTCTTTCGCTCCATTTTGATGACTGCATCACTTTTGTTGTAGATGCGAATACGATACTTTTTTCTTTGAAAAACCCCGTAGTTTTTTTCATAGAGAGCTGTGTCGTGAAAGTCGTCAAAGTACAGGCTACGAATATGATATCCTTCCTCACTCACAGAATAAGGGTCAGGAGTCGCGATCAGACGCAATTTCTGCCGCAGCGGCTCGTAATTACTCAGCCGAAGATAATACTTCAACTCATGCCGCAATCGCTTGTTGCCGAGCTGGATGCCCGTGCTCTGTATTCCTTTCATTTCAATACGAACTCCTTCACCCCATGATAAAGCGCATCCTCGGACTCTACCCTGTCAAATGCCGTCTGTGTGTTCCCTTTGCTGTCCCGAACAATCACGCGCCAGAAAAAGCGACCTTTACCCGGATCGTTTATGGTGTATTGAACCCCTGTCAGCCCCTTGGCCTGCGCGTGTATCTTCGTAAACGCAGGATCGTAACTGACGGCAAAGTCGTAAGTCAGATCGTCACCTTGCAGATCATAGGAATGGTCCCAGGCAAAAATGAGCTTATCTCCTTCTTTTCTTGGCTCCCCCATAAAAAAGGGCATCGGATTCTCTTGGCGTTCATAGTACCTCTTTTTGTTACGCTCCGGTTCACCAGATAGAAGTGCTTGCTCATTGTGAAAATAGGAGACATCCAACGGTAAATTATATAAATCAGGTTGTTGCAGCACATATTTACTCACAATCGGATAATAGCTCTTCAAGTATTTTTCCGTTTGCTCCTTCGTAATGATCTTGCTGATTTCCTCAACCTTTTCGTTAAGCGTTTTGATGTTTTCAGGATCCTTAAAGATGCGGCGATGCAAATTCGACACCCAGTAGTCGGAAATGCCAAACTGCCATTGTCCTAGCCCTTTTTCTGGGCTTCGCTTGAGCTCTTCTTCAAAAAATCCCCACGATGCGTCGTAGTCCCACGGTAGGAAATACCACTTGTTGGAGTTGCTAGGGCTGTACAAGTAAAAATTATGAACAGCCGTGTCGTGATTCCCCATCAACAGGTTGGATGCCAGCCATGTATAGTAGTTCTCCCGATCAAAATGCTTGTCCAAAAAGTCTTGCGTATTGATCGCAGGATTGTGAAGATCGTCCAGCATCGAAATGAGCTTTTCATGGTTCTCGCTGCCTTTGATCTCCAAAATTTTATCAAAGGCTTTCTTATCGTAGGTAGGATCTGTTGCCAGCTTGAGTTGTTCCTCGTAACGGTGGAACTCGAAATCAATTGCCTTGTATAAATTTCCGTTTCGGTCCAATCCGTGCGCCTGCAAAAATGTTTTGTTCGGCTGTTCAATTTGAGTGAACAAACCGTAATCAACAAAGTCTCGATCCGGATTTTTTTTTGTCAAATCCTTGATTTTCACTTGAACGAACTGCGTCCGCAAACTGGTCATATTGGGCATTTGCTCAAAATAATCAAAGCTAAGCTTTTGTCGAACACGCGTCATGTCAGACTTGTGCTTGCTTACGTTGATATTGCGCTGATCCCGCCAGTATCCGGCGCTGTCGAACAAACGGATTTTGTACGATTTTTGTTCCGCTCTTCTGCTCGATTCCCCCCGCAGCTCAATCGTTCCGTTCGCTCTCGTCTCGCTAAAACCAAAGTACCCCTGGGTTGGCCCCTCCACCGTCCCTTCCTGCATAATGACTTTGGCCTGGAGATCTTCTCCCTTTTCATTCCGTCCGCTAGGAGCTAGATTGAGTTCCGTAAAGGTGGTCGTTTTCAATTTCGAATTTTCTTCGTTGACTACCGTCACATATAAATGGACGATGCTCCCATCAACATCCTGATCGTATACGCTTCTATTCTCAATCAGATCCTCGTTCATCTGCTGAGTTGACGCCACCTGACTCGTTGCTGGCGGGTTGTCTGACACTGGCTGTTCAGGCGCATCCTGTGTACAACCAGTCGATACAACTCCTAATGCTACGAGTAGGCTCAGTATGAATCGTTTTTTCTTCAACCTAAGTCCTCCCCAATCTATACGTAACCATCTATTCCATTCGCTTTCCTTTGACAAAGAGCGGCTGTAGGCAGTAGGTGTAATAATCGATATTTTTCAAGTAATAGATCAACCTGCCGAGACCGGCTACCAGTGCAAGAAACGAAGCAATAAAAAATGAAAAACCGTAGTTATGAAGGGGCAACATCGCTATGGTGATGACAACGGTACTGACGAGAAATAAGGTTGTCACCGTAAGCGCTCCCTTCCGATCGTCAAAATAGAGCAACATCAGCACGATCACAAACATAACAGCGTACAAATACCCCGCGATGACCAAGATGTTGTACCTCTCCATTTGATCGGACGTAAAACCGATATGCGGAAGCAGCGTAATGCCTAGAGCCAGTGCAACAAAGGAAAAGAACAGCTGCACCTCCATCATGAAGCTGAGCTCCTGCATCAACGTTTGAACCATATCTGTTTTCGCCCGCTTGATATCCTGCACCGAGCCTGTGCCCAATATCGTTCCGTAATACGCTCGGTACTTCTCGTAAAAAGCAGTCTCCACAGATACCACAAACATGACCATGGTAGGCAATATGCTCAAGGAAGCGTAGAACGCTGGCACGTCGTAAAAAGGCGCAATCACGTAAGTATCCGCCACTACCTCCTGCAACGGGCTCCCCAGCCAGTAAATAAAATGGTGCACATAAAAACCGAGAGAACAAAAAAGACCCACACCAAGCAGACTTGGGTACTTTTTCACGTACTTCAGGAAATCAAAATAATTCCTTGCCCGCTTCGGGAAAAAACTCTCCAGATGAAGCATAGATAAGACAATCATCGTAAAAAAGCCGAGATCCAAAGAAATCAGCATCGCGATTCCTTTTTCCAGCTCAGTCAGATTCAACAGCAGAAACGCAGCCAGAAGCGTAACGGCAACAGCAGCCAAATACCCACGAATGATGCGCATATAATCCTTTAATGCAGACAAGTAGGCGGATTGTAGCCATACGACGATCAGTTCCACAAAAAGAAGGTAGGCTACGAGCTTAAAGCCAGACGGCAGAGGCGCGAGCCAGTAAAATGCACCGCCGAGAATTCCCCCCAAACCCAGACAAACAGCGATAACTCCATACAAAGACGCAATGATGTCGTTATACTCACGCAAGTAAATTTTGTCTGCAATATAGCGAGAAATGACCATGGAAAAGCCGCAGGTAATTAACAGCGAAAACACGAATGCATAAACGACAGCAGCTAAAAAAGACATCCTTTCCAAATAGCTGACATTCAATTGAAGAAGGATTTGCTGTAGCACCGTAATCATTACCATACAAATCAGCATCGGTCCGACTGTGACCAGCGAAGAAAATGCATACGCCTTCACACTGGACAAATACCCTTTATTTCGAAACATTTTCTTCAGTTCAAAGCCAATGCCCGCCATGTTTCTTACACCTCGTATTTCCGATACATATTGCGATATCCCGCCAAGAAATTCTCATGTGTGTAAATAGCCGATACTCTTTGGAAGCCACATCTGCCCATGCGCCGTCTCATGGGCTCGTTTTGGCATAACGTAATGATCGCTTGGGCAATTTGAGTAAAATGCATGACGGGTACCGTTATCCCTGCGTTGCCATAGTTGTCACCATTGCCGTATAACAATTCCCGACAGCTTCCCACGTCCGTTGTGACGAAGGGCTTTCTGCATGCCATTCCTTCCAAAATAACGAGCGGTTGTCCTTCACTGATGCTGGTCAAAACAAGCATGTCCATTTTTCCGAGATACTCTTTCACATTGACCGCACCCGTAAACGTAACATCCTCCAGCTGCAGGCTTTCGACCAATTGCAGGCATTCTGTGTAGTACTCCCCATCTTCATCCGTCGGGCCCATGATGACAAAGCGTGCGTGTGGCACTTGTTCCTTGACGAGCCCGAAGCTGTGCAGCATTGTTTTAATATCCTTGATGGGTACCACACGGACGACAGCGCCAATCGTTATTGCCTCGTTCTTTTTTTCCTCCACGATGTCTGCATAGTCGCTCACTTTTACACCGTTTGGGATCACTGATACTTTGGAAGGATCACAGCCTAGCTCAATCTGAATTTCCTTGTTTCGCTCAAACAACGTGATTACCTCATCCGCATAGGAATAGGCACATGCAGAAAGGTTATGAAAATAATCGATCCAAATATCTTTAAAGTGACCCTTAATCCAGTTTGCCTTGATAATTTCTTCTTCCCGCTCGCGGGTGTAGATTCCGTGCTCCGTCAGCAAAAACGGCTTTTTATGCAGATACTTCCCGAGACTCCCTGCTACACCGCCATATCCCGTACAAACACTGTGATACAAATCCGCTTGCGGCATGCCGTTTTGAATGACCAGACATAGCGGCAACACCATCGAGCGAATCATCCAGATCATTTCGGTAAAGGGAATTTGCGGGTATTTTTGCTCGCAAAGCCGCTGGATTACCTCGAAGAAGTCCTTACTTGTAAGTAACTCGGCTACGGCTGGCACCTTACTCCCCGACAACACGGAAAAAAGAGCATGCCAGTCGCCCTTACTGCCATCCAGCAACGAAAGCAATGCTTGCTGCTCATCCTCAGCTAGCCCCAGACGCTTGCCTAGTGCAGCCTCTTCTTTGAGATAGGCATCCAGAAATACCTCTTTGATTTCCACCACATTCGCGGGGAGCTGGTAGACGTACTTCCCCCTGTTTTTCTCTTCTGCGCCAATGGCATAAATGATAAACTCATGCTCTGGCATGCTAGCGATTAAGGAATGAATCCAACTAGAGACGCCCCCTGTAATAAAAGGGTAAGATCCTTCGGCAATCAGACAAATTTTCATCGCTTACTCTTCCAGTCCTATTTCAAATTTTGCACCCGTTGCATGTACGAGATAGGCGCCTTCCTCTATTTTTTCTACCGTGCAATTTACTAAGCTCGTCATTTTTTTGTTTGTCCGCAAGATGTAATACATTCCGTCGGAGAAGTTGTTCATGTATCCTGTTATTTTTTTATCCGTATGCGCGATATACACATCCGTCTGCAAATAACTCTCAAGGCTTGTTGCAGCTTCGGAAGCAGTCTGGCTGCGCAGCCATGGATAGTGCTGGTAAAGCTCTTCCATCATACGTTGAAAGTCTTTTACCAATTCCGGCCACGACTTGCTATTGCTTCGTTCTTTGTCCAACACATCGTCTGGATGAACAAAATGGGAAAAGACACCGATGGATGTGATCGCATTCGTTATGTACCAATCATGAATGTCTGTGCGACTGTATCCCGAGGTAATACGCGGCAGCTCTACGATGCCATCTTCGGCCACGGAAAACTCCTGGATGTATTCGTGCGTGCTGTCTGATTCCGCATATAAGGAGGCAATGACTCTCAGATCAGGGAAGGACGTTTTTAGCGCTCGACGCCCTTCGGCTCCCAACACGTTAGAAGGCGGGACATACACCTGTACGTCATATGACGAGAAGACCTTCTTGATATAATCGTTCAGGTACGAAAGTGACTCGGCCATGCTTTCTTCATCAGGCCAAGCCTTATACTCGTAATGGATCGCTGTCGCTTCATCAGTAACCAGCGATTGATGATTATATCCGTGGATGCCCAATTCGCCACCCAATTTCACCAAATCCCTGCCGTACGTAATCAGATTGTTCGAATCCGTTCCTTCCTCATCTGTGAAGGGGGCGGAAACTCGGTTATTGTAGGTTTTGATAATCGCTCCCGTGTAGGCCACATCGTAATCAGCAGCAAGCTTGATCATGTCAGGCCACCACACATCCCGAAAGAAGCTGGGAATATCTTTGCGGTACTCGCGGTAAATACTCGGCTCGATCCCCTGGCGAAAGGGAGCAGGAAAGTCGTCAATATACGTGATTTTCATATTGAAAATGGGGTACATGAAATCTTGATTCAGTAAACTGATGCCACCAGCAATCAGTCCTCTGTTCATTGCAGATTGCATATTCGTCCCGTTATAGACCAGAAACTTTCCCTGTCCATGCTGGGCCTCCCATAGCAGTGGCATATTGTCGGCAGAAACTGCATGTACTTTCGCTTTCCTATCCAGCTCTACAGGAATCGAGGAATTAACAATGGACTCTCCCCCGATTTTTGCATCTTCTCCTTGGATCAAGAGATTGGATGTCATCTGAATGCCGTTTGTCACGATGGGGAGATCGATGGAATTGATCCCTAGCTTTCGGTAAATGCGATATAAGCTGTCGTTGTATTCAGGCGTACGCGAAAGGAACACATTTCCCCCATTGTGCGCATATTGCAACATCGCATCCAGATCGGCTAGCAAGCCCAGATTTTCTATGGTGACAATGACCGTCATGTATTGGGAATCGGGCTTCGAGAACTGCTTAACGTCTGCGAGATCGTACTCCTTTTTCATATACCGCAGCACTTGCTCCACATTCCTCGCGATTGCCATACTGCTCTCATCCTTGGAATCATGCAGAATGAGGAACCGCTCCCTTGCAAGCTTGGCGATTTCCTCCTGGCTGATTGCGTTTTGCTTCGGCTCGTCAGTCTGCACTCCCGAGCCTCCCGATTTATTACTGCTCACCTGGAGGATGAACTGGGAACGGGTAGCTTCTATGGTGATCCCCAGAATCGCCACAAAGATCAGAATGATGTAGATGTTTTTTTTCACAGGAATGTCGTTGGACCTCGACTGGCTCCATTCTCGGTCATTTTCCCTGTCTCTTTTCTTTCTTCTGTTCCTTGTCATTCTCATTTTGTATCGCTCATCTCTTTCGAATTCGTACCTGTTTCCTGTGCAGCAGCGACTTCCTTCCAAGTACTGTCTTGCTCATCAGCTTCTAGGGTGTTCCAATAGCGAATCATCATCAGCGTAGCGTGAGAGATTTTAACCGACGAGCCTTTTAATCGATTCATTTCTGCCGCAAACCCTGCATGGTCTCTGATCGTAAAGAATCGCTTTAGCGACATGACATATGGCTGTTCGCTTTCTGGATGATACTCATGAAACAATTGACAGTACTGTGCGGCTTTTTCATAGGACTGGTTCACTAACTCACAATTGATCTTGTCCACAAAATAGCTTTCTTGGTCCTGATAAATGTCCAATAAAGACTCCAGCACAAAGGAATACGTATAGCTGTATTTCACATAGGTGCGTTGATCAATCAGTGAACTGTCCAAGTACTTCTTCAAAACGTCTGCGTAGGCGCGTAAAACCTCAAGATCCTGCTTGTTCTCCTCGTATTTCACTGATAAATCCTGCAGTTGGAGCTGAAGGTTGCGCCGCATTTCCGTTAAAGCGGCTGCCGCGTAGTGAACCGTTTCCGAATCCTCGTTTTGCAGGGCTGTCTCCAATGTGCCGATCTGCCAAATGGTCTGCTCTTTCAGGACATCGATCAGCATCTTTCGGCGCGTGCTGGTGTCATTCAAAAACAAAATGTCCTCAACTGGAACGATGTTCATTTCCTTTTCCATGTCCGCTCTTCGGAAAATATTCGATCCCTCGGCTAGTTTAAGCAAATCACTCTCCAGCATTAGCTCATTCACATTCTTTTTCGACGTTCGCTTGTACACATCGGTAATCCCCAATAACAGGAGGCCAAAAACAGGAAGAAAGCCAGCAACAAGCATTCGCATAATAAGCACCTGCTTGTTTTTGCCGCGGCTTTGCATCCAACTGTAACTAACAGTCACCAAGACATGGAGGAGGACTAGATTAAGCATAGGCGCCATCCTTCAGGGAGAAGCGATTCTGGTCTTTTTCCTGTACAATTCTCGCTGCAATGCCGAGTCTACCAAGCCGATCAATCACGATATTGGCTTCTTGCTCGTTTGAATTGGAGAGAATGATATAGACATCTCCTGCTTCGTCCATTCCCATATAATCCGCTTCGCGCAGAGAGCTCGCGATAAAGGTAGAGAGCGTATGATGATCCATTTGCGCAGCGTCCACTGCCAAGAGTGTAAAATCCGTGTTCAACTGTTGCTTGGCGTCCCTTTTATTCTTCAACATAGCCGAAAAATAAGCTGGAATCAGGATGGAGGTGCCTTCTAGGTAGCGATCCTTTTGTGTGGAGTTTAAGAAACGAAGTGAACGCGACAACGCGGAAGAGATTAATTGAACGGCGACCTGGAAAAGGTTTTGGGTGTACATCGTAAAATTTTCGAATCCAAGTTGTTGCAGTGTAATGACCGCCACCATTTTGCCATTGTCAAAAATGGGAGCTGCCATAAGAGGCATGTCGTGACGCAGTTCTTTATTCACGATGATCTTCTTTATTATCATTAGTTCAGTAAGATAAGTATGCTCACTCATTTTCAACGAGCGTGGCAGATCAAAGCCCGCTTTATTTGATTTAGCCATCAATCGCAAGAAAGATCCATTTTGATTCATCGTATAAATTGCGATCTCATCGGACTTCATGATTCTTTCCAGCACCTTGACCGATTTCTGCAATACGCGTTCCGGCTCGAGGCTGTCCAGCTCCTTGGTGATGTTGTAAATTTTTCCGAAGCTGTCTTCCGAATTCACGATTTGCTGCTGCAATTCTTGCTTGACCATCAGGACATCGTTGTAAATGTCTTTTAAAAAGTCATACTTGTCTTCCAGCGCTTGCTTTTGCAGTTCCTTAGACAGTATGTCCCTGTTGCGTTTATCGATCGAATAACCCACAGCAATCCCGATAATAAAATAGACAGCGATATGAAACAGAGCATTGGCGTCATATAAGAGCGATACGACATCGCGCCCGTTATGCAGGCTTTCTCCGATGTAAAGTGCACAGGCCAGGATGACAGACAAGAGTGATTGCTTCGTTCCGTAAATCGCGCCTATCAACACGATGTAAATCAGCTTGAGATCAAAAACACCACTGTTAACCGTTCCAACTGTAGCGAAAACCACCACAAGAAAAGCGATAATATTCTCAATGTACGGCCTTGCATCCCATGAACGGAGCCAATTGATCGTTTTCTTCGTTTCGCTCTCCTGCTCTTGTTCTTTCTCTGCGAGGGTCTCTTGATACCACTGCGCCGTTTTTTCCAGCCCCTCTGGCAATGAATACATCGGGATCCAGTCTAGTCTTCTCTTTGCCCGCGTATTGTCCAAAACCGACTTGTCTACATCTCCTGGGCGTTTTTCCCTTCGCACTATTCCCTGGAGCTGCTGGTTCGCCCCAAGAATGTCAATAAGCTCATTAATGCTGCTTTCCTGATTGGTAGACAAATTCATCACCCCGGTATCATCCGTGGTAACGGAGCGGAAAATGGCATCAGCTACATCCTCTACATAAATAAAATCTCTCGTTTGACTGCCGTCCCCGTGCAAAACTATTTCTTTTCCGTGGTTGATCTGGGTTAAAAAAGTAGAGATGACGCCGCCTTCCCCGACTGCGCTTTGTCTGGGCCCATACACATTCGCCAAGCGAAAGACAACCGTTCGCAAGCCATACATTTCCGCCCATTTGAGGCAATACATTTCGCCGATGTGCTTGTTTATTCCATAAACAGATACCGGATCACACACTGAATCTTCATGTAAAGGAGTATTTTCATTCATGCCGTAAACAGCGGCTGATGACGCAAAAATAAATTTGGACACGCCATATTTGCTCGATAGCCTCAGCATATTCATGAGTCCAAGAATGTTCGTATTCGAATCCAGCAAGGGGTCTTCCATGGATGCAGCAACACTCACTTGGGCCGCTAAGTGTACGACGACATCGAACTTGTTGCTTTTAAATACTTCATCGCATTTTTTATCCGCTACATCCAGCTCGTATGCCTTATGCGGAAATGTGACGTTCCTCTGATTGCCTGAACTAAGATTGTCGAGGATGAATACTTTATAGCCTTCCTTATAAAATCTCTCTGCGACAAAAGAACCGATGAACCCATAACCACCTGTGATCAAAACTTTCATACTAACACCTCAGCTATTTGTTTCACCTGTCTATCTCCATCTCGAGCATCTAACCCTGTTCCCAGCACTTTTTGGACAGCCCATTCGATTCGCTCCAGCTGCAGTGGCTTCGCTATGAAATCCCGCGCACCTGCCTGAATCGCCTTGATGACGGTATCGTGCCTAGACACTGCTGAGCAAATAATGATCTTGGCATCCTTGTCCAACTCCATGATTTTGCGTGAAGCAGTCAAACCGTTCATGCCGGGCATGGTGATATCCATCGTGACGAGTGATGGTTTGTACAAGCAGTAATTTCTCACAGCCTCCTCTCCCGAAGCAGCTTCCGCAACGACATGCAGTCCTAGCGACTCAAATATGCTGCGCAGCACATGTCTCGTAAACGCCGTATCATCAACAATCAGAATGCTATTCATCCAAAACGTTATCTCCCATCCTAACCATCTATATCTTTTGGATCATTTTATTATAGTAATATATACCCACTTTCACTACCAACCAAAGTTACTGTCCTGTAACTTTTATTTTACATAGGCACAAAGACCCCCGGCATGTAGCTTTTCCTATTCTACTAGGGTCATCTCAACAATTTCTGAACAAAAGACAATCATAAAAAAGAACAGGGACAGTTACCTATACGGCAACTTATCCCTGTTCTTCTTCATGTTTTTACACTATTTTTTTCGCCGAACCTTCTCTTTCTCTTTTTTCAACAAACGAATCTCGCTACGAGTCATCCCAGTTGCCATGTACCCTAGCGAAAGCTCCGCCTTCACGCAACACCACTGCTATTCGGTTTCACCTAGTATCTGTTTCCAACAAATGTTGAACAGCCCATTCAATCCTCTCGAACTGTAAGGGCTTTGCGATAAAATCACGTGCACCTGCCTGGATCGCTTTGATGACAGTGTCGCGTCGTGCAACTGCGGAGCAAATAATGATCTTCGCATCCTTATCCAGCTCCATAATTTTTCGGGAAGCAGCCAAACCGTTCATGCCCGGCATGGTAATATCCATCATGACGAGTGTCGGTCGATACAAACAATAATTTCTAACAGCCTCTTCCCCTGAATCAGCTTCTGCAACTACCTCAATACCTAATTTCTCAAACATGTTACGCAGCACGAGTCTCGTAAACGCTGTATCATCAACAATTAAAATGCTATTCATCCAAATTGTTTTCTCCTATCTTTTATACCACGACTTTCGAACTATCAAAAAGGATTTCCTATACTCAAAAACGACATGATCTGACCATTTTCTACATTCTACTAGGAACATCTAAACAGTTTCTGAACAGAACAGAATAGCCATAAGAAGTAATAGGCATTAAGAATCACACACCTATCGTCCATTCCATTACTGGGAAACAAAAAAAGACCGAAGCATCTGCTTCGGCTCTACTCACTTTTCTATTCGTTTCTCTCTTCCCTACCTGTTTCAAACTATTCAATGAACTCACTATATTTTTCTAGAACATCTTCTTTTAACGTAATCCCTGAATTTTTGCTCAGTGATTTTTCACTTTTTGTTGATTTTGAATCTAAATTAAATTTTCCTAAATCATTGTTAATTACACTGTACTGTCCATGCCCATTTTCATTCAAGAAAATAATGTACTTCTCACCTTGTTCCATTTCTTTATATTCATCAATCGTGATTTTTTTCGTTCCATCTAACTCAATCATACCAACAGGTTCTATTATGGAAAGTGTTTCAGATTCTGCTAAATCAAAGTCATTCGGAGATTTAATAATTTTATCTATCTCAATCTCTGTTAACGTATAAAAGTCTTGCAAACTACCATCTTCATAATAACTGGTCTTATGTTCTCGATCTGAAAAGTCAGTGGTTGGGGTTCCTATCAGAATTAAGTCTGCTTCATCCAACTCCTCGGCACTTTCATATGTCATATAAAGTGCTTCTAAAGAGATTGTTTCCATTGGCTCATTCTTTTGGGAAAAGGTGCTGAAAGCTGCGCACACAAAAACGATGGCAGTCAACATGATTCCAATTGCTATTTTCATATACAATCGATTCATTTTCAGATTCATCCTAAAACCTCTCCTTTGACTTTTTATTATTTCACTTCTCTATTGCCCCCATTTATTCTTTAATTCTGTCTTATCATAAGAGCTTGGTCCTCTACTTTGTATCCCTTGTTTCATAACAGAAGTTACGTTGCCAACAGGATGTGCCAATTTCAGACTGTGTCCAATTTCGTGTGTAGCATTCGAAATTCTTTCAGCTTCGCTCATATTAAACGCGTCCATATTGTTGTGAAATATATGGACTTTGGTAGAGCTCCAATTACTATTAATACTTCCCATCCGAGTACCATTATACGGGTCCATCCTTCCTAACAACCCTTGAACACTCGTTTCTCCTACATAGTATTTATCTGAATTCTCATGTGACCGTGAAACAAAGCTAACCTTTGATGATATGCCTTCCCAATTACGAATGGCTTGGTTATAAACTTTCTCGTAGTCATAGGAGTAGTTGTATACGGAGGAATCAAACTCATATACCGTAGTCCCTCCCCATGTTTTTCCTCCCTGCCAGTAATCAGCAAGTGCAGACTGAATAGGAACAATCAATAAGAGCGTTGCAATACCTAAACTAGTAAATTTTCTCTTCATGACTCACACCTCTTTTTCCTTTTTCTGGAATTTATACCAATTGTATGAATATTTCTACAAGTTGTAAATACTGTGTTTTTAGAAAAAATAGTTTTTTACCTCGAATCTAACAGTCGGATTCATCGGAAATCCCTTTACAAGTATGAAAAAGAGCCGCAGCATCGCTTCGGCTCTTTTTTCCTCTTTTATTCTCCTATTTCCCTACCAAGCAGCAATGCTGCTGTCTGCGCGCATATCAGTCCCACCGCTCAGCACACCATTTTCATCACGCCAAATGATTTGACCACGCCCGAAATAATTGCCGAGCTGCGCCCACTTGATGGTATGGCCCCTGCGCTCCAAGGCTTGTGCCAAATGCTCCGGGAAATGACGCTCCAGCTCCACCGTTTTGCCTTCCATCCACTGCCAGCGCGGCGCATCGAGCGAAGCTTGCGGATTGAGGTGGAAGTCGATGGTGTTCATGACCACCTGTACGTGTCCTTGTGGCTGCATGAAGCCTCCCATTACGCCGAATGGCCCTACTGCTTTTCCATCCTTCGTCAAGAAGCCCGGGATAATGGTGTGGAACGTTCTTTTGCCTGGCTCCAAGCAATTGTCATGAGTTGGGTCCAGCGAGAAGTTATGACCGCGGTTTTGCATGGCGATCCCTGTCCCCGGCACAACTACCCCGGAACCAAAGCCCATGTAATTGCTTTGGATAAAGGAAACCATGTTGCCCTCACCGTCAGCAGTGGCCAAATAGACCGTGCCGCTCATTTTCGGCTGACCCGGCTCTGGCGTCAAGGCTTCATGACCAATCAGTGCACGGCGAGTAGCAGCGTATTCCTCTGACAACAATGCTTCCTTGGAAACTTTCATTTTGCTCTCTTCAGTGATGTATTTCAATCCATCAACAAATGCTAGCTTCATCGCTTCGATTTGCTTGTGATACGTTTCCGACGTGTCTTTTGCGTCAAAATTAAAGCCCTTCAAAATGTTCAACGCCATCAGACCGATCATCCCTTGCCCATTCGGCGGGATCTCCCACACATCATAGCCGCGGTAGTTGACACTGACCGGCTTCACCCATTCCGGCTCATAGGCAGCCAAGTCTTCTTTACGCAAGTAGCCGTCGCACTCCCGGGAGAATGCGTCGATCTTATCTGCCAGCTCACCGCGATAGAAGCTCTCTGCATTTGTTTCCGCGATTTGACGCAGCGTCTCAGCATGACCTAGCGACTTCCAGATGTCGCCCGCTTTTGGCACCTTGCCATCTGGCGTAAAGGTGGAAAACCAATGCGCGAACTCTTCCCCTTTGCATTGCTGGGAAAACTTTTTGTGTGCAGCATTCCAATAATGCGCCAATGTTGGCGATACCGGATAGCCATTCTCCGCATAATCAATCGCTGGCTGCAAAACCTCCGTCAGCGGAAGACGTCCGAAACGCTTGGACAAGGCGGCCCACGCAGCAGGCGCCCCAGGCACAGTGACAGGTGTCCAGCCATAGGTCGGCATTTCTTCCAGACCTTTTGCTTTTAATGTCTCGATGGAGATTCCTTGTGGAGCAGGTCCGCTTGCATTCAGTCCATGCAGCTCGTCTTTGATCCACACGAGGGCAAAGGCGTCTCCCCCGATGCCGTTCGAGGTCGGTTCGACTACAGTCAGGCACGCAGCCGTTGCAATCGCCGCATCCACCGCATTTCCGCCCTTTTTCAATATATCGAGACCTGCTTGTGCCGCCAGTGGCTGCGAAGTCGCTACCATGCCGTTCTTGGCAAAAGTCGTCACACGCTTCGATGCGTATGGGTATTCCATTGCGTCATAGTTAACCATGATTTATGCCTCCTTAAGTAGTTCTTTGTTAGCCAATATGAAAACCAATGAAGGTCCTTTTGGTTTGAGTCAACATAGTGGAGGAGAAGAAAAAGCACAGTTCTCTTCGACTCTGACACGCCAGCATGGGGGATTCACTGTCCGTCTCCACTTCAAAAAGGGGACCGTCGAGCCAAAGCCACCCTATGGGCGGAAGTTTCTCAGGGAAGACGTGTTCGACAAGCGGGTCCCCTTTTTGAAGTTCCGACTGGGTAGGCGTTGTCAAGGTCTACGAGCCCTGTGCTTTTTCTTCTTACCAGCTTACGTAAACTTTCCTAGCCGATAAATACAAACCCATACGCCATCGCTCCCAGAATGACAAAAGCGGGATGGACCTTCCATGTTTCAAGCAGAAGGTAGGATGCCACTGTCAAAATCCCTGTTTGCATCCAGCCGATTCCCTCGACTGCGCCCATCAGGAATTGATACGTCATCGTTCCAAGCAAAACAGTAACGACTGGCCGTACCGATTGGGTCATCGCTTTTACCTGTGGAGCACTGCGAAATAAATTAATAAAACCCATCAATAAGACCATCGCGATCGCTGTTGGAGCAACCGTTGCCAATAACGCGACTACTGCACCCGGTACACCCGCTACCTGATAGCCAATGTACCCAGCGAGCTTGGTCGCGATTGGGCTGGGCAGCGCATTTCCTACCGCCAGCACTTCTCCGAATTCCTGTACAGTCATCCACTGGTAATGGTCAACCACTTCATTTTGGATCAACGGGATGCTCGGTGGTCCTCCCCCGTACCCCAAAATGTTGGAGATGAAAAAGGCCCAAAATAATTGCAGGTAAATCATGCTACTCCCTCCTTGCCATCCTTGTTCTTGCGCTTGCGGACAGACCAAGTAGAGTAGGCAAATGAAACCGCCAGCGCAATCCCTACTACGATGCCCGGATGCCAATCAAGGAAGAGCAACGCTACGAGTGAGAGGGCGAGGGAAAGGCTCACACCTGCTTTGCTGGACGCTCCCTTCCAGCCCTTTGAAAGAAATTCCCATGTAAGGACGCCTGTCATGACTGCGATTACGGGACCGATTGCCTGGATCATGCCGTATACACCCGGCGCATCCTTCCATTGATAAATGACTTGCAGCAAACCGATCATCACAAGCACGATTGGCATCACTACTGCGATGTTTGCCACCAATGCACCCTTCCAGCCTTTTACCCGATAGCCGATAAATGCGGCCAGCTTGGTCGCAATTGGTCCTGGAAGAGCGTTGCCGAGCGCCAGATTGTCGGAAAAGTCCTCATCTGTCACCCATTTGTACTTTTTCACGCATTCGGTGTAAAAGAGAGGAACCATCGTAGGTCCTCCCCCAAACCCGAAGATTCCGATACGGAAAAAGGCGAGAAATAATTGCCAGTAAATCATAGCTGTACCTCCATCCTTGCCTAGCTAGCGGAAAAGTTCGCCCGATTGCACCAAATGACAGGAGACCAGTTGGCCCTTGCCGATGTCTGACAGACTGGGCACCTGCGTCTTGCAAGTCTCTGTCGCATATGGACAACGCGGATGAAAGGGGCAACCGCTCGGTGGATTTGCTGGACTCGGTAAATCGCCTGTCAACAAGATCCGTTCGCGCTTTTGCCGTGGTTTCGCTACTGGAACAGCCGAGAGCAGCGCCCGTGTATACGGATGACTCGGGTTCTCAAACAGCGTCCGCTTGTCAGCAATTTCTACGATCCGCCCCAAATACATCACCGCGATCCGATCGCACAAGTGCTTCACGACCGACAAATCATGCGAAATGAACATCAGGGTCAGATTGAATTCTTTTTTCAAATCCTTCAACAAATTGAGTACCTGTGATTGAATCGATACGTCCAATGCAGATACGGGCTCGTCGGCAATGATCAGCTTTGGTTTTACGACCAGTGCGCGGGCGATTCCGATCCGCTGCCTCTGTCCGCCGGAAAAATCGTGTGGATGGCGGTTCAGATGTTCTTTTCGCAAGCCAACGACCTGAATAATCTCTTCGATGACTTTTTCCCGCTCTGCCTTTGTCCCGATGTTGTGCACCATCAGCGATTCCATCAAAATCTGCTTGATCGTCATCCGTGGATTCAGCGAAGCATATGGGTCCTGAAAAATCATTTGCAGGTTTCGCCGCATGACGCGCATTTCTTCTTTGGGAAGCTTCGCTAAATCTTTGCCATCAAACCAGACTTCTCCTGCTGTCGGCTCCAAGAGGCGGAGAATCGTTCTGCCCGTCGTAGACTTGCCGCAGCCCGATTCCCCTACAATGCCAAGCGTTTCACCGGGATACACTGTCAGATCAATACCATCGACTGCTTTGACATGTCCCGTCGTCCGCTTCAAAAAGCCACCCTTGATGGGAAAATGCTGTTGCAGCCCTTTTACTTCTAAGAGAGGTGTCGTCATGCCTGTTCTCCCTCCTTCGCGTACAGCCAGCAGCGACATTTTTGATTGTCCAGTTGCAAGAGTTCAGGGGGCTTTTCGTGACAAATCGAAATTGCTTGCGAACAGCGCGGGGCAAATCGGCAGCCCATTGGCATTTGATACGGCAGGGGAACCGCTCCCGGAATGGTTTCCAGGTATTCGCGCTCTTCGTCCAGCTCAGGAATCGAGTTCATCAGACCGATCGTATACGGATGCTTCGGACTGTCAAACAGCGTATCGACATCAGTCTCCTCTACGACTTGGCCGGCATACATGACGATAACGCGGTCGCACATCTCGGCTACTACACCCAAATCATGCGTAATCAGCATGATGGAGGTTCCGGTCTTTTCTTTTAAATCGCGCATCAAATCGAGAATTTGCGCTTGAATTGTCACATCCAGTGCCGTTGTCGGCTCGTCTGCAATTATTAGCTTCGGATCGCAGGACATCGCCATCGCGATCATGACACGCTGGCGCATCCCTCCTGATAGCTGATGCGGAAACTCTCCGTAAATCTCTTCTGCACGAGGCATTCCGACTGCTTTTAGCATCGCAATCGCCCGTTCCTTTGCCTCTGCCTTCGTTACCTTGCGATGCAGCATGACTGCTTCCTCAATCTGTTTGCCTACGGTATGTAGCGGATTGAGAGATGTCATTGGCTCTTGAAAAATCATCGCGATTTCATTACCGCGAACACCTTGCATTTCTTTTTCCGACAGCGCAAGCACGTTCTTCCCATTGAAGCGAATCGATCCTTCCGTGCTTCCGTTGGGCGGCAGCAAGCGCATGATCGACAGGCTGGTTACACTCTTCCCACAGCCCGATTCGCCCACCACGCCAAGCGTTTCACCAGCACGGATAAAGAAGTCGACGCCGTCCACCACACTGACGACACCGCTGTCCGTGCGAAAACGGGTTCTCAGCTGTTCCACTTCCAAGATGGTCGTCATCTGCTCCACTCCTTTTCTCCCGTGTAGGGCATTCATTATTTACGTGCGCGCGGGTCCAGAACTTGCTGTAGACCATCCCCCAACAAGTTGAAGCCCAGCACGACTAAGAAGATGGCAATCCCCGGATAAAATGTCGCATAAGGCGCGACGGACATAAGTGTTTGTGCTTGGTTTAGCATGCTGCCCCAGGAGGGAGTCGGTGGCTGTACGCCCAATCCGAGATAGGACAAGGATGCTTCTGCGATAATCCCGGATGCCATCGCCAACGTCGCTTGAATCACAATCGGGTTCATCGCGTTCGGCAAAATGTGGCGGAAAATAATGCGTGCATCCTTTACTCCAACCGAACGTGCTGCTTGAATATACTCCATGTTCCGAAGCGTAAGAACTTGACCGCGTGTAATCCGTATAAAAGCAGGGGCAAAACCAATCCCAATCGCCAGCATGGCATTCCCGAAGCCTGAACCGAGCACCGCCGAAATCGCCAGAGCCAGAATCAAAAACGGAAAGGCCTGCATCGCATCGACGCTTCGCATGACGATCCACTCATCCCAAAAGCCGCGGTAGTAACCGGACAAGAGTCCAATCGGCACTCCAATTAGCATCGCAATACCAACAGAGATCAGCGCTGCCTGAATGGAGATGCGCGCCCCGTAAACAACACGGGAGAAAATATCCCGACCGAGATCATCGGTCCCAAACAAATGCTCACCATCTGGCGACATCAAAATTTTGTTATAGTCTTGTGCATTGGGGTCGAAGGGTGCGATCAGCGGCGCGAAAATCGCCACCAAGATCAATCCGAGGATAATCACCGCTCCGATAACGCCCAAACCATTCCGGAGAAATTTGCCCACGGTTTTCATCACTCACCTGCTCCTTTCCCAGCCTTGATGCGCGGATCAATGACAGCGTACAAAATGTCGACAATTAGGTTTACCAAGACAACGAGAACCGCAGAAACAAGAATGGCTCCTTGAACCGTTACGTAGTCACGTTTGAATACAGATTCCACAATCAGACGGCCAAAGCCAGGAATCGAAAAAATTGACTCGGTAATCACCAGACCACCCAGCAAGCCTGCGATCATCAAACCCGAGGTCGTTACCACTGGAACCATCGCATTTCTCAGCGCATGCCCCAGAATCGTGCGAGCCTCATTCAATCCCTTCGCTTTCGCTGTCCGAATAAAGTCCATGCTCACGACATCGAGCAAAGAAGAACGCAGCATTCGCATCAATACGGCAGATTCCCGCAAGCCCGTTGCCAAACAGGGCAGAATCATAGCCATCAGGTTTTGTGTAGGATTCTCGGAAAACGGTACATAACCGGATGAAGGCAGCCATTGGTTTTCCACGGCAAAGAAAATAATCATCATCATCGCCAGCCAGAAGCTGGGGATACTCATACCGCCAAGCGCAGTAAAGGTACTTGTATAGTCAATCCAGGTCCCGCGTCGCACTGCCGCGAGAATTCCCGCTGGAAACGCAATCAGAATCGCTACCAAGAACGTTCCGATCGTCAATTCCACGGTAGCCGGGAGTCTTTGCATAATTAAGTCTGCGACCGGCACACGGTCCGTAATCGATATTCCCAAATCACCCGTTACCACTTTTCCTAGCCAGGAAAAATACTGCACCACGATCGGCTGATCCAATCCCAGCTCGGTTCGCAGTGCCGCATAGGCTTCCGGTGTCGCTTCCTCTCCTAAAATGACCCGGGCAGGATCGCCCGGGATCATATGAATCAAAGAGAATGTCATAATCGACACCAGCAGGAGAATCGGGATTGTCAGCACTAGACGCCTGACTATGAACATCATGACAATTCCTCCTTGCTCTTGCTGTTATAGTGTTGCGCTACCTATTGCTTGTCCAAATTGGCTGTACGGATCAAACCGTCTGGGACATACGTAAATCCAGTTACTTTCTTGTTCATGCCGAGCAGTACATATTGGTGGTACATATAGGCATAGCCCGCTTCTTCTTGCAGCAATGTGGCAGCTTCGCCATACAGCGCCTTACGTTTTGCTTCGTCCAGCTCACCACGTGCTTTGATGACCAGTTCATCCAGCTTCGGAATGGAAATGCGGCCATCGTTGTTCGATGTATCTGTTACGACGAAATCATGGAAGTTTTGATCAGGGTCCTGACGTCCAGACCAGCCTAATTGCATCGCTTCAAATTCGCCTTTATCGCCTGTTTCGATCAATTGTCCATATTCCAATTTTTCCAATGTCACGTTGATGTTTTGTTGCTTCAGCATGTTTTGCAGTACCGCACCCAGTTGTTCATTCTCTGGAGAAGTAGAGATGTACAGCTTGAAGTTAAATCCGTTTGGTTGACCGCCCTTCGCGAGCAAATCCTTGATTTCCGCTGCATCCGGCGGCTTCGGTGTGTTCAGTGCTTCATTGTAAGCCAGACTACCTTTTGTAAATGCTGTCCGAGCCGGTGCCGCATAGCCGTTAAACAGTACTTTTACCAGGGCATCACGGTCAATGGCACGATCCACAGCCTGACGGAGATACTTGTTGTCAAACGGCGGGCGAGAGTTGTTCAAGTAAAGACCTTGGTAACCCATGCCGGATTCCGCAACCAATTGCAGGTTCGCATCGCCCTTGATGGCAGGAATTTCTTTTACAGGTGTATCATCGATGATATCCAGCATGCCGGAGCGCAGGTTTTGTACCTTCGCAGTTCCGTTCGTGAATACTTTGTAGTTCACTTCATCGATCTTCACTTGACCATTCCAGTAGTTTTCATTTTTCTTCAGCGTCACGTGGTCGCCTTTTACTTGCTCTACAAATACGTATGGACCTGTACCAACCGGATGATTGAGGTATTGATCGCCATGTTCCTTCACTGCTTTTGGCGATACCATAATGCCCGAACGGTCAGTCAATACGGACAAGAATGGAGCGAAAGGCTCTTTCATCTGGATTTTTACGGTCTGCTTGTCCACTACAGCAACGGAATCTACGAATTTCAATTCGCCTTTCCGGCGGGACTTCTCATCGTTCATGTTGCGCGCGAAGTTGAATTTCACTGCCTCAGCATCAAACTCGGTGCCATCGTGGAATTTCACGCCCTGCTTCAGCTTCAATGTATAGGTCTTGCCGTCTGGCGTTACTTCATACGATTCCGCCAGCATTGGCACTATTTTTCCTTCTGAATCGATATCAAACAGCTTGTCATAGAGGCTCGCGTATACATGACGGTCGTATAGCGAAGTCGAGGTGTTTGGGTCCATTGACGGCGGGTCTGCCTTTAACCCAATATTCAGTACTTTTTTGCCAGAGGCTGGCGCTGTTGTTGTGGATTTTCCGTTTTCTGTAGTCGCACTGTTTCCTCCTCCACAGCCTGTAACCAATAAAACTGTCCCCAGAACAGCACTGAGCATTGCTTTGCTCACTTTGGTCGAAAACATAGGATGACCCCTTTTCTCTCGTTTTTTCTCTAGTCTCTTCTCAGAATCGTTCGGCATTCATTTCATAATCCCAACGGATTTTCGCCCGATGGCATTCCCCCTTCCAAGGTCACTCGTGCCTAACGGATAAAGTTATACTTGGACTTCAGTATTTTCAATTCGTTAATGACATTCGTTTTGGAGATGCCAGGAATCTTGTGCAGCTTTTTGATCAAAAATTGCGATAATTCTTCATTACTTGTTACGAGCACCTGTGTGAAAAGCTGATATTCACCAGAAGTGAGTACGATGAGTCTGATTTCTACGGTGTCCGTTAACGCAGCAACCACATCGTCCAACTTTTCCGCATCCACAGCCACTTGAATCATCGCCTGTACGTGAAACCCTGCCTTGACTGGATTGACAATACCGACCAGACTCAGGGCACCTTCATCCTGCAATTGCTGGACGCGCATGCGGATCGTCTTTTCCGTGACCCCGAGGTCCTTCGCAATCTGGGTAAACGGCAAGCGCGCATTTGCTTGCAAGGCGCGAATGATCCCATAGTCGATGTCATCTAAATCAGGATAAAGTGATCTTCGAAAAGTTTCTTCCATATAAACACACCTTTATTCGTCTTTTTTTAACAATATTCAACCTTATTACAGCCCGATTTTTAAAAATTTGGTCGAATTTCATAATGATTGTTGTTACTATAATACGATTTTCGACATAGCGCAATACTTTTATCTGAAAATTTGATTTTGAAAGCATTTTCATTCTATTTTTCCTTTCCACCTATTCTTGCTATAAATAAAACGAAAAAAAAGAGCCTACTCCGCTTGGGAGAGGCTCTCTATTAATATTCGATACGGTTCGGAGATTGAGACCATGCTTCAAATGGACTCCGTCTATTCGCAAGATTGATTCTCTGAAAAGGAATGCTGCGCTCTTCATGAGGGAGAACAATCTGCTCATAAATAAACTGATCATCAAAACCGACATGCGCAGCATCTTCTTTCGTGCATGCGTAATAGACATTGCGCGGTCTGGCCCAATAGATGGCTCCCAGACACATCGGACACGGCTCACAGCTCGTATACAGGTCACAATCATTTAATTGAAAGGTTTGGAGATGACGACATGCTTCCCGAATTGCTTGAATTTCGGCATGTGCCGTAGGGTCATTGCTCGTCGTCACTTCATTGCGTCCTCGCCCGATTACCTGTCCGTCCTTCACGACAAGGGCTCCAAACGGTCCGCCTGTTTTATCACGTACATTTTCAACCGCAATCTGTACGGCTTGCCCCATCCATGTCTCTCGTTCCATCCGCTTGCCCCCTCGCATCCTTCTCCTTTTATCCTATGTCCATGCGCATCTGGACATGCTGGAAAAGTCACTAACGGTTCATTGATTGCTTTAAATGGAACAAATAACGGTTTCGAATGATCCAGAAATACACACCTTGAACAACGACGAAGCTACATAGGACAATCGCGGTCGGTTTGACCACAGACGCGACAAGAATTAGCTTCAACAAGCTTTGAAGGGAAACGAACGCCACCATGCTGTGAATAATCGCTACCACAATCGGCACGAAGAACAACAGGGCAACCTGAGTCGTAACGATCCGCGTCAATTCCGTATCCGTGAGTCCAATCTTGGAAAGCGCTCCATAATGCCGCTTGTCGTATTCCAGATCCGTGTACAAACGGAAATAGAGAAAGCTTGCTGCAGCTACAAAGAACAACACGCCCACAAACAACCCGATAAAGAGTCCCATGTTCGCCATTTGTTTCATGGAGTGGTAGTATGGCGCACGAGCTGAAAACGAGTAATTATCTTCGACATGACTAATATCTTCCTGAAGCTTGAGACTAAGATCCTGCGTTTCCTTCCATCTTGGCACCTCGTACACAAAGCGCTCTTCTTCCTTCATTTTCGGAAGCTGGTCAAACACCTGATTCGGTACGACAACCAAGCGCTCAAATTCAATCCCTCTGATCAATGGAGTCATATTCGTATCTGTTTTGACTGCGAGCTGTGCCTTCCCCACTTGCAACGTTTTGCTCGCTACCGAATCACCAATCCAATTGAGCAGTACGAAGGCCTCTTTATTCGTCATTTCGAGTACAGTCGAATTGGACACTACCGCCAGCCGGTTATAGTCAGACAGCTTGACTACTCCAACCCTTTCCTCCTGAACCAGTTCTGGCAAAACTCTCATAGCCACTTGATATTTTTCGAAGGAAAAGCCACTTTGCTGCAAGCTCGTTTCGATTAACGACAGATGCTTCGCTCTCTCCGCATCGCTTTGTTTGGACTGGTATTCAAACGCAAATGGATGTGTTTTCATCACCGTAATCTGAATCGACCCAGCCAACGCTGCCAGCGTGCCAATCGCACAAAAAGCCACGGTAGAGACGATGCTGACCAAAAAGAACATCCGTGCATTATCCTTCATCCGATAGGCCAAATCAGAGAGCGTCAGGAGATTCGTACCTTTCCAATAAAAAACGCGACGCTTCTTCAGAAAATCGATGAAGATGACGCTCAGCTGAGTAAACAATAGGTACGTTCCGACAGTCGTCAGCGCAATGACCGGAAGCATCAGCACGAGCACATTCACGCCGTCAGCAGTGAGGGCTAAGGCATAGCTCATTCCCAACAAAGCTACTGCGACCAGAGACAGCACTACCGATGCCCTCGGCTCACGCTTAGGCCGACCGCTTCCTTGCAATAGATCCAACAGACTGCGGCTTCGCAGCACGAGGACGGTAAACAGCGAAATGGCTGCGTACAAGACGAGAAACGCCACCACTGTCAAACCGATCGCTTTCCACGGGAAGTAAAACCCGAGTGCTTTTACATCCAACAAAAATCCAGCGAATTGGAAAAATAGCTTGGCGAGAACCAGTCCGAGCCCAATCCCGATGGCAATCGAGACAATGCCAATCAGCATGTTTTCCATAAATATCAGCGTGTTCCGCTGTAACGGTGTCATGCCCTGGATAAAAAGGATTCCGAATTCCTTCTCCCTCTTTTTCAGGAAAGCACCGACACAGTAAAAGAGAAAAAAGAAGGAGAACAGAAAAATGACGTACTCAGCCGCCATCATCCCAGTGGCTACGGATTCATGAATCTCCTGTCCGATAATTTCCGGATGAAAAATGAACATCGCATAGACGAAAAAGATTAAGACAGAAAAAACGCTACTCATGAAAAACGCAGCGTACATCCGTTTATTTCGTACAACGTTATTACACGCGAATTGTCGAAAGGTCATAGGTGTTCCCTCCCAAAAACGACAACGAGTCAATAATTTTCTGGAAGAATACCTGTCGACTCTCACCACGATACATCTCGTTATGGAGCTGGCCGTCTTTAATAAAAATCACCCGATGGCAATAGCTGGCCGCCAAAGCATCATGCGTCACCATCATCATGGTGGTATTGTCTCTCTTATTGATCGCTTCCAGTGTCTCCATCACATTGCGCGAAGACTTGGAATCAAGATTTCCTGTCGGCTCGTCAGCGAGCAAAAGCGACGGGGAATGAATGATCGCCCTGGCAATTGCCGTCCGTTGGCGTTGCCCCCCAGACACCTCGAAGGTCCGCTTTTCCAAAATGTCCTGAATCCCTAGCTTCTCTGCAACACTTTGCAGCTTTTCTTCCATGACCGATACTTTCTCATTGTCCAGCGTCAGCGGCAACACGATATTTTCCCCAATCGTCAACGTGTCCAAGAGATTGAAATCTTGAAACACAAAACCGAGCTCACGGCGACGAAACAGAGCGAGTTTATCTTTTTTTAAATGATGCGGATTCGTACCGTTCAAAAGAACCGCACCAGAGGTTGGTGTATCAATGGTAGAGATCATGTTTAATAGCGTAGTCTTGCCACTGCCTGAGGGGCCCATAATACCGACGAATTCGCCCTTGCGAATCGAAAAATCGATATCGGTCAGCGCGCGGTAGGTTACCTTGCCCCCGTATATTTTACTCAAGCTATTTACAGCAAGCATTTCCATGCGCCATTCCCCTTTCTTGCACTTCCAAATTCAACTATACGAAAGTGCGCATAGTCCAGCTATCGAATTAACTTTCAGCTATCTTACTTTCTTGTAAGGTTGGTACGACGGCAGACAAGACGATACGTACGGTTGTCCCCTCGCCCACTTCTGATTCCATTTCCACCCCATGATGGAGCCGCCCGCAAATTTCCTTCACCAAGTACAGCCCCATCCCGGTGGACTCAGGGTATTTGCGCCCGTTTTCTCCCGTAAAATACGGCTTGAACACGCGACGAATATCTTCGGTAGGGATCCCGATTCCATAATCCTGCACTTCCAGTATGGCATGCGCTCCGCGTTCATACGCACGAATGGTGACCTTGTTGCTTTTCCCTGCTGAATAGCGAACGGCATTCGTCAACAATTGGTTGAGGACAAAAGCGAGCCACTTATCGTCCGATTCCACTCGCCAATTCTCATCCACTTTTACCTCGGGATATACTTGGTTGCGAATAAACAGCCGCTTGTTTTCAGCCAACACGTTCTGCACCATGGAACGCAGCGTTACTGGCTCAATCAGGAAGTCCTGTTCAAATCGGTCGAGGCGAGCTATGTACAATACGGTTTCCAGTCCACGCTTGATCCGGTCCACTTCTTCACGGACGCTCTCTGCTGTTGGATCGTCTTCATTTTGCAGCAACAGATGAATAACCGATATCGGCGTCTTCATCTGATGAACCCACTGCTGAATAAACGTCGTGTGGTCCCGTTGCTTGTTTTCATAGGCATGAAGCTGTTCTTTGTAGAGTCGGTACTGCTCCTGACTGATGTCATCCATCGCGCGGCACAACGGAGAATTCCCGTATGTCTGGGTCAGTTCCTCTAATGACTCTACCGGCTTGCTCAGTCGCTGATAGATTGTGCGGTGAGACAAATAACGGATGGCGAGAAAAGCCCCCGCGAAAAAAACAGATAAAAACATGACGTAGATCATCAATGATTCATTCCAGTACCCATCCATCGCAAAAATCATAATCAATAAGATCAGTTGGACGAGAAAAAACGCTGCGAATGGCCATTGATCTCGAAGGAACAACTTCATTGCCCTTCCTCCCAAGTCGCACGTAAGCGATAACCGGAACCGCGAACAGTCTCGACAGCTCCCTCTAAGCCTAAGTCCTTCAGCTTGCCGCGCACGCGTGTAATGTAGACATTCAGCGTGTTTTCATCAACAAACTGTTCATCCCACAGCTTTTCTAGCAAACGCTCACGGCTGACGACACGTGGATGTTGATTCATCAAGGCTTCTAGCAGTAACGCTTCCTTTTTGCTCAGCTCGATTTTGATATCGTACATGGACAGCTCCATTCGCTCCAAAAACAGCTTGAGCCCCGCCACTTCAACCGTACGCTCCCCTTCTTGCGGAGCATATTGTCCGTAAGCCCGGCGTAGCTGACTGCGGATTTTGGCCAAAACCACATCGTAGTCGAACGGCTTTGTGATATAGTCATCGGCCCCATTTTCCAATGCCATCACTTGGTCCATTTTACTTTCTCGTGCAGAGATGAACAGGATCGGGCAATTGGACTCCTGGCGCATTTGCCGGCACCAATAAAATCCGTCAAATTTCGGTAGATTCACATCCAATAAAACCAGATCAGGGCGCGATTGGGTAAATACCTCCATGACTCTATCGAAATGTTCAACATTGACTGTTTGAAATCCGTATTTTTCCAGTTGCTCTTGCAGCAGCTGGTTGATTTTCGGGTCGTCTTCTACAATCATAATTGTGGACATCACTCATACTCCTCTCGTCTTGAGTCTCCTCCATTTTATTCTTTACTATACCATTAGAAAACTAGACTACGCCAAGCATTTGGCGTTTCTCTTACTTAGAGGCCACGAGTGTCGTTACTGTTGTGGAGGAGAGGAAACAGGAGAAAGCGCTCAGCTTGTAGGGCCACCCCCTGGGGGATAGACTGCACGACTCCATGCAAAAAGCGAAACCGCGTCCAAAGTGGTACCTTCAGGATGTGTTTCAGAGGTGGACGCTTAAGGGCGTGTTTCGCTTTTTGTATTGCGTCTCGGTCGGTGTCCCTAAGATCTTCGCTGTTTTCTCCAGTTTCCTCTACGAGCTTTCCGTGTTAATCGGTTTTTAAGAGCCTTAAAAAGAATGTAAGGATGTCATCAGTAACGATAGAGAAGAATATTTCCAGGCGTAGCGACTTGTGGAGTCCTACCGAGCGAAGAAGGGATGAGCGGGAAAAAGAAACGCAACCCTGTGCTTGCGACGAAGCGGCTACCACTTTTGCGTTTCCCCGCGAATCCCTTCGGAGCGGACAGTCTTAGCGCACAGCAGGACGGAGCCTGGAGCCTAGACTGGAAATATTCTTCTCGCCACTACAGCCACATAGTAAAAAAGGAAGGACTGTTGTCCTCCCTTTATGCTTGATTCTCCATCAATTGCTGCAGTTTCTTAATCCCGCGGAAGTGCAGGATTTTCACCGAAGCCTCTGTCTTACCCAAAATTTCCGCGATCTCATTCATTCGCAAATCTCCGAGATAGCGCAAGGCGATCACATTGCGCTGATCCTTTGTCAGCGTGTGCACCTTATCCCACAAGCCCTCGGTTGTCTCCTGATTCAGAAGGCACTCCTCCGGCAGCTTATCTGTTGCGACCATATTGCTAAATGTTTCCTGATCAACCGGACTCTCCCGCTTCTTGCGCATGTAGTCAATCAAAGCGTTGTGCGCAATTCGGAAAATCCAGGCGCCAAAAGGATGGCGGCCATCGTATTGCTCAAGCTTGGAGTACACCTTAATAAACACAGTCGTTGTCAGGTCTTCCACATCCCAGACGTTTTTTACCCGGTAGCGGAAATAGCGATATATTTTAGTAGAGTAATCTTCGTAAATTTGTTGGTGACTTAATTTTGGATACATGATTGCTGTCGTCATAATCGATCTCCCGTTTCGTGATCCGTATGAATTGATTTCATTGTACGGTCGAAACGAAGCAGGAACCATCGAGTTATATTTCAGGAAGCTTACACTTTTGTAAGGTACTTATGGGCTCGTTGTAAGCTCGCACAAGTAGGTACGGAAGGGGTATCATTTCGGTTACAACTTTCAAAAGAAATCTTTAAAAATTTCTTAAGGAATTTTTTAAGTTGTCTTCAAAACCGTTGTGGTGGGGGGAGAAGTCCTGCCGCATGTTTTCTAGTTTACTTTCGCATCAGTTCGCTCAGCACAGTTATCAATGATATTCATAACCTTTTGCTATTGAAAAGATATGGGTATCAGTTAGTTCTCCTGAGTCATTTAGGTTAACATTTCGTAAAGTACCCTCCAATGTAAAACCCGCCTTCTTAGCTACAGCTATACTTGCGTTATTCCGAGTATCACAGCGAATTTCAAGACGGTTAGCTTCCAACTCAGAAATGGCAAAGTCAACGATACCTTTTACTGCCTCTGTCATTAGACCCTCACCAGTACGCGATGTGCGTAACCAATATCCAATTTCAAATTTGCGTACATACCAATCGAAGCGATGGAGTCCACTACTGCCCACAAACTGCCCTGTGTTCTTTTCAAATATATGAAGCACTAAGTCTGTGCGTTCTAGAAAATTGAGCCGGGCCTTACGTACGTAGGCTTCCGAATCGTCAATGGATGGGAGGTTTTTTACAAACGGAAGCCAGGGGCGCATCTCATTTACACTCTCACGTATGGCTTCATTTACAAATTGACCATCACCCCATTGCGGTGCTCTAATCAATAATCGCTGAGTTTCTAAATGTTCCGGAAAAGAGAGTAGTAATGGATTCATATTAGTCCTCCTTCTATAGGAATACGTTTCCAATAATAGTAGCGGCTTAACAGCTCATTGACAATTGAAAGCAACACTACCAGTTAGTTTAACAATACTGTCAGTCTAAACCGTTATTATTGAGAACACTTAGCAGCAATTTCACACTCTTGAATTACTTTCAAGCAATTTTAAAAAAGCTGCGCAGGAGAAGCGCATTTCCAGTCCAAGCGCCTCTGGAGCCCGACCCAGCTTCGGAATAAATGGCGGGGAATTTCAGCTTCACTTATGAAACCCTTCATTGAAATTTCTACGTTTGAAGCGCTCCCGCCATTTATTCCGGAGCGGACAGTCAATCCTTCAGTAGGGCGTAGGCCGAAGCGTAGACTGGAAATGCGCTTCTCCCCCACAACAGTTACATTAAAAAGAAAAAACGCCCCCGAAAAAATTCGAGGGCGCTTGCATTTAAATCAATCCAAGACGTTGGAAAATCGTATCCACATGCTTCAGGTGGTAACGATAGTCAAAGCACTCATCCAGCTCTTCCTTGGACAGTGTGGAGCTGACCGTTGCATCCTCCTCGACGATCGCACGGAAGGAGCGTTGCTCTTCCCACGCCTGCATCGCACGAGGCTGTACCGTATCATAGGCTTGCTCGCGGCTCATGCCTTTTTCGATCAGCTTGAGCATCACTTGCTGCGAGTAGATCAATCCAAAGGTACGATCCATATTGCGCTTCATATTCTCAGGGAATACCGTCAAGTTTTTCACGATGTTCATGAAACGGCGCAGCATGTAGTTCAACGCTTGCGTCGCATCTGGCAAAATCACGCGCTCCGCAGAAGAGTGGGAAATATCCCGCTCATGCCAGAGGGAAACATTTTCATAGGAAGTGAGCATGTGACCGCGGATTACACGAGCCAGACCGCAAATATTTTCGCTGCCGATTGGGTTGCGCTTGTGTGGCATTGCGGAAGAACCCTTTTGTCCTTTGGCAAATGCTTCTTCCACCTCGCGCATTTCGCTCTTTTGCAGACCGCGAATTTCTGTTGCGAATTTCTCTAAAGAGGTTGCGATCAGTGCCAATGTTGCCATGTACTCGGCGTGGCGATCACGCTGCAAGGTTTGGGTCGAGATAGGCGCTGCAGACAGCCCCAGCTTCTCGCACACGTATGCTTCCACAAACGGATCGATGTTTGCATATGTTCCAACTGCGCCAGAGATTTTGCCGAACGCCACTTCTTTTTTCGCAGCCTGAAAACGCGCCAGATTACGCTTCATTTCTTCATGCCACAGGGCCAGCTTCAAGCCAAAAGTCGTAGGCTCCGCATGTACGCCATGCGTTCTACCCATGCAAACCGTATCCTTATGCTCACGAGCCTTGTCTGCCAAAATCTCGATGAAGTCTTGGATATCACCCTCCAAAATTTCGTTCGCCTGACGCAGCAGGTAAGACAGAGCAGTATCCACCACATCTGTAGAAGTCAGTCCGTAATGCACCCACTTCTTTTCTTCACCCAAGGTTTCCGATACCGCACGGGTAAACGCCACCACATCATGGCGTGTCTCTTCTTCGATCTCATAGATTCTGTTCATGTCAAAAGTAGCTTTATCCCACAGCTTTTTCACGTCTTCCTCAGGAATGACGCCCAGCTTGGACCATGCTTCACACGCGAGAATTTCTACTTCCAGCCACGCTTTAAATTTGTTTTCTTCCGTCCAAATGGCGCGCATTTCCGGTCGGGAATAACGTTCGATCATGATAATACCTCCGATGTATTCGTCCAGATTTTCAGCTCATCAATCAGGGTGAGCGCTTCTTCTACAGTAGGGGCGAGCACATTGATATGCCCCATTTTTCGCTTGGCCTTGCTCTCTGCTTTTCCGTACAAATGGAGCTTGGCTGTGCGCGGCAGCTTGTCGATCTGATCGATGACAGGCTGTAGATGCTCTCCCAAAATATTAACCATCACGACGCTCGAGAGCAACTCTGTAGATCCCAAAGGCAGATTGCAAACCGCTCGAACATGCTGCTCAAACTGCGAGGTCACACAAGCATCCATGGTAAAATGCCCAGAGTTATGCGGTCGAGGCGCCAATTCATTGACATACAGCTGACCATCTTCGGTCAAAAACAGCTCCACGGCAATGAGTCCGACCACATCCAGCTTTTCTACAATCGTGCGAGCAATTTCTTCCGCACGAACTGCTACTTCAGCCGAAATACGAGCGGGTACGATGCTCAAATGCAGGATGTTTTCCTGATGAATATTTTCTGACACAGGAAAAACAGCCAGTTCTCCCGCAGGATTACGTGCAGCAATAACAGACAGCTCCATTTGGAATGGTACAAATTGTTCCACGATCAGCTCTGTACCTGCTTTGGACAACGTTTCATACGCCTCCGCCAGCTCAGCCTCGCTTCTCAATACCCATTGCCCTTTGCCGTCATAGCCACCGGTTGCCGTCTTCATAACAGCAGGCAGTCCCAGTTCACGCACGGCGTCCTGCAAATCCTCCAAGCTATTCACGACACAAAACGGAGCAACCGGGATGCCGATCTCACGAATAGCGGTCTTTTCCCGAATCCGATTCTGGGTGATACGCAAAAGACGACTCCCCTGCGGTACATAAGCGCGGCTCTCCAACACTTCAGCGACTTGCGCATCTACGTTTTCAAATTCATAGGAAATGACATCACTGACTGAGGCAAGCTGCATCGCTGCTTCTACATCATCGTAGCTGGCAACAATTTGCCGATCAGCCGTTTGGCCGCATGGTGCGTCTGCTGACGGGTCCATTGTGACAAAACGGTAGCCCATAGCTCGTCCCGCAAGAGCAATCATCCGTCCAAGCTGTCCTCCGCCGAGTATTCCTAGGGTCGATCCTGGTTTGATTTGCTTACGGTCTTTGGTTGTCATTCGAGTTCACTAGCCTCCAGCACCTTATTGCGTACATCATCACGTCTTTGCACGAACCGCTCTTGTACGTCTGGATATTTGATCCCCAAAATTTGCGCAGCCAATAACCCTGCATTGATGGCTCCAGCTTTTCCGATCGCAACCGTCGCCACAGGCACACCCCCTGGCATTTGCACAATCGACAAAAGCGAGTCGAGACCATTCAAGTTGGATGATTTCACCGGTACCCCAATGACAGGCAACTCTGTCTTAGCAGCCACCATTCCTGGCAAATGAGCTGCCCCGCCCGCACCCGCAATAATGACTTCCAAGCCGCGGCTTTTCGCGGTCTCGGCATACGTAAACATCAAGTCTGGCGTTCTGTGTGCAGACACGACCTTTTTTTCGTACGGTACCTGTAATTCGTCTAAAATTGCGCAAGCTTCCTTCATCGTTTCCCAGTCTGACGTACTGCCCATAATGACTCCTACCAAAGGCTGTAGCATGAACCATTCGCCCCCTACGTTTTGTAACATCAGAAGAAAACCCAACCGACTAACGGCTTTTCGCACCGCTCTCATCGCCTGGGCTATTCGAACTCGTTTTCACTCAACATATTCAGTGTAGCAGGGAGAAAGTTTGCCTGTCAACCTCGTTTCCGAACATTTAAAAATGATAGATCAAAAATTATTCGTGTTTGCCTTTTTCTACCCAATTGTTTGCCGCTTCTGCTTTCTCTAGCTCGACCTGAAGCCAATAATCCAAATAGGGACTGGCATCCGCCCCGGCAGCTGCAGTCAATAGCGCTGTGATTTGGTCCCCATTTGCTTGCTTGTATTGATGATCTCGTACATATTGACGCAACACCTGATGCAGTCGTTCGACTCCCCATTGTTCTTTCAAGTTCCACCACATGGCACTAGCTCGCCCATAGACGAGGTCATTGTAGCTCCTCCAGTCTGGGAAAGCCTCTACGGACGACTTCGCAGTGACTCCTTGGTTCGCATATCCTTCCGCTGCACGTGCTTGGCCTAGCCGCATCTGAATATACGCTTGTGATTGTGCGGGGGACTTTTGCTGCAAAAATACCATCGTCGCATAATCCGTCAGTCCCTCATCCAGCCACGCCTCTCGCACCTCGTCGTTTCCGACCAACCCGTAGAACCACTGATGTGCCGTTTCGTGCGCTACGACCGCTTCCCCCATGACATCGCTACGGTCAAAATACTCCTGGGCAATAAAAACGAGGCTCGGGTATTCCATCCCACCAAAGAAGCCGCCTGTTTTGACAACATCGTATTCCTTATACGGATACACCCCGAACTGTTTTCCGTAATAGTCGAGAGACTCCCTAGCAGTCTCATGTATTCGTTCTACGTTTTGCGGGTCATCACTTTTCTGCACCCACGTACGTACGATGGTTTCCCCGACCTTGCCAGATATGGGCTGGTACGTATCGTCCATGACGACAAGGGCAAAATCCCGAACGTTCCATGCGTCTACCTCATAGATTTTTAGCCGTTGCGGTCTCGTCTCGGTGATGACAGCCACGCTCTCCAATCCACTCGTAGCAAGCTGGTACCCCTCTGATAATTGCACACGCAAATGATAATTCGCCACATCCGAGTAAAAAGGATCGCCAATCGCGGAATAAGGATCGAGCCGCCAGCCTCCTGCATCCTTGACCGCCAGTATCGGTAGCCAGTTGCCCAGCCACATTGCATGATCATGATAAGACATTCGCCCATTGTTATAAGGAACCTCGAGCTGAAAATTCATATCCACCACCGTCTCAGCAGACGATGTTCTTGCAGGAAGGGGTACTTGTAAAAGCATTTTGGTCTTTCCTGCATACTGTACGCCGACACTTTTTCCGTTCACCCGTACCTCGCTTATCTTGATACCACCAGGCTCACGCTGTTTGCCCAGCACAACCTCCCAGTTCTCTCCACTGAGAGCAGCATTTGCAGAAAAAGCATTGGGATATAAATGAAAAAAAGCTTGCTCATCTTGTGGGACAAAACGAGCCGTCAGCATCCCTTTCACCACGTGCTTGTTCATATCGATTTGTACGTCGGCCTTGTAAGTGACTGCAGCCTGCCTGTGATTAATCGGCACAATCTCCTGAGCATCTAAGCCAGCCTGCCCTGTCCAAGGACGGACGATCAAGAATACAGTCAAAACGACACCTACTGCCACGATGACCACCCAATGCTTCCGCCACATCGTGATCCCCTGCTTTCGATTACTTCTTCTGATGCTTGAGACGTTGCCGCTCCAGCCAAGCTGCTGCCTGTTCCTGCTGGGACATGTCTACTTTCAACCAATAATCCAAGAAAGCACTCGCATCTTCTCCTGCCATCTCAGATAGAAAAGCTTCCCATTCCTTTCCAGTCACAACCTGATAACGGTACTTCTCGACATACTGCTTCAATACGTCATGTACCCTTTCTTCCCCCCACGCTCCCTGCAATAGCCACAGCATTGAGGACGGACGGGAATAGACGAGATCGCTATAACTCTGATTATCAGGAAATGCAGACAGTGCTTGCCAAGGACGCTGTTCCTCTGCCACGTAATATTGAACAGAGGTGCCCTGCTCCAGCCTTCTGCGCACCCGTTCTGCTCCCAACAGCGGATCTTGCTGAGATAAATACGAGAGCGTCACGTACTCCGTGAATCCCTCATCCAGCCATGCTTCCTTTACCTGATTATTTCCGAGCAAGCCGTAAAACCACTGGTGTGCCGTCTCATGGACAACCGTGACGATACCTGTTTCTTCCCCAGAAAAGAAATGACGTCCGTCAAGAAAGACCAATGCAGGATACTCCATTCCATTAATCGCACCGCCAGTCCTTACCACATCGTATTCGGTATATGGATAGGCACCCAATTGATCATGAAAATAGGCGAGAGACTTCGCTGCTGCTTCATGAATCTGCTCAGCAGTTGCCGGATCATCTGTTTTCCGCCACCATGTTCGGACGACTGTTTCACCCACTTTTGTTTCCATTCGCTGATAGGAGGCATCCATAACGACTAGGGCAAAATCCCTCACATTTTCTGCACCTAGCTGTATCGTCTTTTCTCCCTCACGAGCAGAAACCTGCTTCGCAGCCCTGTCTGGCGCTGTGCTCGCCAATTGATAGTCTTTTGGTAGCGTCACGTTCACTTCATAATCTGCGTTCTCACTGTAAAATGGATCACCGACAGGCTCGTATGGATCGAGATGCCAGCCTTCCTTATCGTACACCGCAAGAACCGGTAGCCAGTTCCCCAGCCAGATCGATTGGTCATCATACGACATCCTGCCATCGTTTCGCGGAAGAGTCATCTCGAACTCCAACACAATCTTTCGTGGGCCCGGCTCTCCTTCTAGAGGCACTTCGAGGATGTTCAGGTCTTTGGTCTGTTTGCCGACAACTGCTACTCCATCGACCAAGAGCTTTTTATTAGTGTATAAGCCAAGCGTTGGGCCATTGCCTAAAAGTTCCTCCCATAGCATGCCTTGATGCTCTTCTGTAAATACGTTCGGGTAAAGATGGAGATAGGCACGAGTAGGGTCTTTTGGCCAAAAGGTAATCGTTACGGTTCCTGCTACTTCTTTCTTGATTGGATCAATTCGCACATCAGCCTGATAGAGTGGTTTACGCGTAAGCGCAGTACCCTCCTCAGCATTTACAGGCAACATCCACGTCAAAAATAATAAGCTACAACCAACCATTGAGACCCATTTCTTCACGCCATCTCCCCCTTTTCTCTACTGTACAAAAAATGGAAGAAAAAGACTATCTTTCCTCTTTACCCTGATAGCTTGTCGGACAGCCACTTTTCAACCAACTCCAAAGGAACCGATTGTTCCGTTCCCTCTCGCATATCTCGAACGACGACCTGCCCACTGTTCACTTCGTTTTCCCCATAAATCAAGGCAAAAGCAAAGCCTTCTTTGTTTGCATAATCGAGTGCTTTTTTTAGTCGTCTACCTGTCAGCTCCAGCTCGACTCTGATGCCGCTCTCGCGCAAGCGATTGGCCAGTCCAAGACTAGATGCTTCTGTCCCGAGGGGAATGACGAGTACATCAGCAGCTTTCTGCTCTTCCGTATTGCGATTTGCCAACGCTGCCAGAATGACATCCAAGCCAAACGAAATCCCTACAGCGGGATACTCTCTTCCATCATCCAAAAGCCGACCGATAATCTGATCGTAACGTCCCCCACTACCGATACTGGACGTCATACTTCCATCCTGCAAAAAGATCTCATACACAATCCCTGTGTAGATCCCTAACCCTCTTGCCAAAAATGGCGAGAAACGAAGCTCCCCACCCACACCCGCTCCTTTTACATAGGCAAGCATATCACGCAGCTCCCGAATCCCTTCCTGAACTAGCTGGGATGTAAAACGCTCTGCCAACAGATCCAGGGTAATCACACCTTCTTGCAGGAAAGACGTAATCGCTAAAACGAGTGGCTCCTCGACGTTTCGCTCCCGCAAATCATCACGCACTCCGTCCACGCCGATTTTCTCGAGCTTATCCAGCGACAGCATGACATCCCCGGCCCGCTCTACGGGAACTCCCAGCTCCTGAAGCACCCCAGATAACAGCTTGCGATTGTTGACCTCAATGTACACGTCTAGCCCCAGCCGCTTGAATGCCTCAAACGCCATACTGAGCAATTCTGCTTCAGCCAGCACCGATGTTGTTCCCACGATATCGACATCGCATTGAATAAATTCGCGCAAACGCCCGGTTTTTACTGGACCGTCCCGAAATACTTTTCCGATCTCATACCGCTTGAACGGCATCCGCATCTCAGGATTCATGCCCACTACCTTCGTCAACGGTACGGTCAAATCATAGCGCAGCCCAAGCTCTCTATCTCCTTGATCGCTCAAGCGATACACTTCCTTCAAGATTTCATCCCCGCCGCCGTACTTGGATGCCAGTAATTCGTAGTGCTGCAGCATAGGCGTCTCCAACGGTTTGCAGCCATATGTCTCGAATACTGCTTCGAGCGTCCGTCGTATCCAGTTTCGTTGCATTTGCTCCTGCGGCATGAAATCTTTTGTGCCTTTTACCGTTTTTAATACTTCGTTTTCCATGAGTAACACCCTTTCTTTTTTCAGATAGAGAAAACCAAAAAAGCCATGCAAGGCAACTTTCTGCCCGCATGGCTTCCTAAATACACCACCGCAGGCACGAAGCACAAGAAGCGCTTGCACCTGCGGAAAAATTTCCGAAGATACAAACGCTCTACGTGTGGTGATGCTGTTGAAGGAACATGTTTAGACCTGTCATGAGAATCGGTCCATCCTTCCATGAAAAAAGATTTTTCCTATCATAGCGCAAAAAAAGCTCCCCGTCCAGTAGACGAAGAGCTTCATTCCCAAAAAATTCTATTCGCGCAACCAGATGAAGTACGCCAGGAAGACGAAGAACAGCACATACATCGCCGGATGCACTTCGCGAGCCTTGCCCTTCATTACCTTCATCACCGGATAAACGATGAAGCCCGTCGCAATACCTGTTGCAATACTGTAAGTCAATGGCATCAACAAAATCGTCAGGAATGCAGGGAACGCTTCATCCAGGTCATCCCAAGCTACTTTTGCAATGTGAGAAGCCATCAGAACACCGACGATAATGAGTGCTGGTGCCGTAACCGCTGGAGTCACAATTGCGAGAATCGGCGAGAAGAACAACGCCAACAGGAACATACTCCCTGTGACAACTGCTGTAAATCCGGAGCGTCCGCCTGCCGCTACCCCTGCTGTCGACTCAACATAAGCCGTAGTGGTAGATGTACCGAGTACCGCACCTGCCATACCTGCAATCGCATCAGAAGCGAGTGCTTTTCCTGGACGTGGCAAATTGCCGTCTTCGCGAAGCAATCCCGCTTGGTTTGCTACACCCAAGAGCGTACCCGTCGCATCGAAAAAGTCTACAAACAAGAATGTCAACACAACAATCAGCATGTTCATGGTGAACAAAGCGGATGGATCACCGAGATATTGGAACGCAGCACCGAATGTAGGAGCAAGGCTCGGTGGTGCAGAAACGACTTGCTCAGGCAGATTCACCAGTCCGAAAAACATCCCGGTAATCGCCGTAATCAACATTCCGATAAAGATACCTGCATTGATTTTGCGAGAAAGCAGAATGACCGTCACGATCAGACCAAACACCGCAAGCAATGCATTTTTCGCTGCCAAAATTGCTTCCGGCTTCATGCCCTCGTGATAGAAGGTCAGATGTCCCAGTGCTACGAAGGTGGCATCATTTGCTACGATGATACCTGCGTTTTTCAAACCGATAAAGGCAATAAAAAGTCCAATCCCTGCCGAAACCGCGTATTTCAAGCTTTGTGGAATCGCTTTGATGATCGCTTCACGAACACCTGTCAGAGACAGAATCAAAAAGATCGTACAAGAAAGGAATACGCCAGCCAAAGCCTGTTGCCAAGGAATTTGCATCGTCAGAACGACGGTATAAGTGAAAAATGCGTTCAATCCCATCCCCGGAGCTTGACCGATCGGCAAACGTCCGAGAATACCCATTAACAGTGTACCGAGAGCAGCAGCCAAAGCCGTTGCGGTAAAGACAGCCCCAAATTCAGGATAGTTTGCTTTTAAATCTGGCGGCAGATCAGCACCACTGAGAATGAATGGATTGACAGCCAAGATATAAGCCATTGCCAAAAAAGTAGTGATACCTGCGATGATTTCGCGACGGTAATTGGTGCCTAGCTTGTCAAACTCGAAATACTTCCGCACCTATAAGTCCCCCCATACTAATCTTGTTGCAAAAAACAGATAGACTGTTTTTTGCCGACCGTAAACGGTCACATCTTATTTAATGAAAAACGTCGAGACGTTTTTCACAAAAAAAGGCCCGGACGCTCTTATCATGCGCCTGGCCTTCAAACAAAACACTCCGGGAATAATTCCAAATATAATAACAAAATCAGATCCCGATGACATTTTGTTCGTAGCCAGGTCGTTAACGGCGACCATCTAGAAACTCTCGAGCCATATTCTCAAGAATATACGAACCTTCCTATATTACCTGCTCACATTGAGAAGTGTATCAGGTGACATAGGGAATGTCAACGAAAATACGAACATTCATTTTTAGAAAGAGTTTAATATCCGGATATTTACTAAGAAGGGCTGTGTTATACTTCATAACGAGATGGAGGAGATCCAAAATGAGCTTTATGGATGCTTGGGAACAAATAATAGCGGAGCAGGAGCGAGAACGTGACCGGCTTCGAGTCAATCGAATCACCGTTCGGGTCGACGATAAGAAAAAGAGCAAGCGCAACGTTCATCAAAAGGAAAAGCTCATCGAATATGGCTTTGTAGAACGTGATTTGTATGATGAGAATTTATTTGGGAGGTTTGAACTCTACTTCGCCGATCGCGACGCTCTTCTCCAGCAAGATCGGTTTGGAGATGAAATTGCTTTTGGTGAGCTTACAGATGAACATGCAGCTGCCACGGCAATCTTCTCCTATTTAGCGGAGCACTATTCTCAGTTTTTAGAGGAAACTCCCTTCGCTATCAGTTATAACCCTATTGCAGAAGCTTGGATTATCGAAGGAACTCTTCCTCCTGGATGGCTAGGCGGAGTCATTTATATTGCTCTTGCAAAAGAAAATGGAGAGCTTCTCATGATGTATGGAACGAGATAACTGGTCATAAAAAAACTCTCTTTTATTCGCAAATTACGCAAATAAAAGAGAGTCATTTTTTGTTCCTATTCCCACTCAATTGTTGCTGGTGGTTTGGACGTTACATCATACACAATGCGGTTTACATTGTCTACTTCATTTACGATACGCACAGAGATTTTCTCCAATACATCCCACGGAATGCGCGCCCAGTCAGCGGTCATACCATCAATGGACGTTACCGCACGGATCCCTACTGTGTAAGAATACGTACGAACATCTCCCATTACACCTACGGTCGTCATGTTTGGCAAAGCCGTGAAGTACTGCCAGATTTCCCGATCGAGACCTGCCTTGGCAATCTCCTCACGCAAGATCGCATCGGATTCACGAACGATCTTCAGTTTTTCTTCCGTCACTTCACCCAAAACACGAATGCCGAGGCCTGGTCCTGGGAATGGCTGACGCCAAACAATCTCATCTGGCAAGCCCAGTTCTTTACCCAGTTTGCGTACTTCGTCTTTGAACAAGGTTTTCAATGGTTCAATCAACGTGAACTTCATGTCTTCTGGCAAACCGCCTACGTTGTGGTGCGATTTGATCGTTTGTGCAGTTGCTGTTCCACTCTCCACGATATCGGTGTACAGCGTACCTTGTGCCAGGAAGTCCATATCTGTCAGCTTCGCAGCCTCTTCATCGAATACATAAATGAACTCGTTACCGATGATTTTGCGCTTTTGCTCTGGGTCAGATACACCTTTGAGCTTGCTCATGAAACGCTCGCGAGCATCGATCTTGATCACTTTCATGGAGAATTTCTCACCGAATGTCTCCATTACTCCTTCTGCTTCCCCTTGGCGCAGAAGACCATGGTCTACGAACATGCACGTCAATTGATCGCCAATCGCTCTGTGAATCAGCGCTGCTACTACGGAAGAATCCACACCGCCGCTCAACGCACACAGTACTTGCTTGTTGCCAACTGTTTCACGAATGCGAACCAGCTCGTCCTCGATGAACGTCGTCATGCTCCAAGTCGCTTCACATCCACAAATGTTGAACAGGAAGTTTCCGATGAACTCAGTACCTTTTTGGGTATGAACTACTTCTGGATGGAACTGTACGCCGTACAGCTGGCGCTCAGGGTTGCTGATCGCAGCTACCGGGCAGCTGTCGCTTACCGCATCAATGACAAATCCGGTTGGGAGCTCCACTACTTTGTCAGAGTGGCTCATCCACACGATTTCGTTCGTATCCCATTTGTCGTACAAGCTGTGTTTTTGCTGCATACGCAATTCAGCTTTTCCGTACTCACGTTTACCCGCGCGTTCTACTTTTCCGCCCGTCAAATGGCTCATCAACTGCATACCGTAGCAAATACCCAATACAGGCAAGCCCAGGTCAAAAATCGCAGGGTCTACAGTTGGTGCTCCCTCTTCATACACGCTAGCAGGTCCGCCAGAGAAAATAATCCCTTTTGGATTTATCTCTTTAATCTTTTCAACAGGTGTATTGAACGGTATCAGTTCACTATAAACACCCAGATCGCGTACACGGCGCGCGATCAACTGATTGTACTGGCCTCCGAAATCGAGTACGACGACCATTTCCATTGACTTGTCCATCATATCCCCCTTCTCCTGTAACATACAGGACGTGCAAGTGTCGGCATGCCATGCGAAGTTGTCGCATATTTGCAAAAAAGCCGGGACTGCTATCTCCGATAATCAATACGGAGGCAACGTCCCAGCTTGTGTACACATGTGCGGTTTGCATGTACAAAAATCCGATGTGCTCTCCTCGTAGTCGCCAAATTTACGGTCTAGCGGTAGAAACTTTCAGGCCCTATTCCTGATCATTATACGAGTCTCATTGATCGTCATTCTAGCAGATGGAACGGCATTGTTCAAGGTTTCAATTGACGGATTAAGCGTTCGAGTATTTGCTCTGCTATTGTTCTCGCCTTTTGTTCCATTTGTTTGTAGCCATACACGGTACGTTCGTACAGCTCCGTCAAATAGCGCAGGTCTTGTCGCTTGTCTGCCGGCAAGGTCATCCTGCCCACGTACTCCCGCAACGTTTCTCCTGGCTGTCTGCGCGTGTAGACTCGCTCCATCATTCGCATCAGCAGATGGTACCGATCCGGGAACTCACTGCTTCGCTCTTGATTCAGTTGCCTGCGCATCCACCATAGCTGGATGTCTTGTCTACGGCGCCACGCAATAATTCCTGCTACGATAGCGGCTACAGCCAATCCCACATTTACTTGCCAAGGAATTTTAATCCAGCTGCCTGCCGGGCTGTCGCCCTCTTCCAGCTCATTGAAACGTCCATCTCCACGATCGATGTTCGTTTGATTCTCCATGTTTGGCAATGGGATGGGGATCTGCGGCTGTGAGGTGACCAGATCATAATTAAAACGAACAGGAGACATGAATGTACTCGTCGCTTCAAAAGGAACCCAACCAACCCCTGGGAAGTATACCTCTACCCACGAGTGAGCATCCTTGTTGCGCACTTCTACAGTCTCGTAGTTAAACGCATCCGTTCCCACTCGTTCACCTGGAGCAAAGCCCTTGACCCAACGTGTTGGGATATCCAGGGTACGAAGCATAACCGCCATCGAAGTGGAGAAATGATCGCAGTACCCTCGAAGGCTGTCAAACAAGAAGTGATCGACAAAATCCTGGCCTTCTGCAGCGACTGGAACGTCTTTCGTTTCATACTTATATTTTCCACTTGCGCGCAAGTAATTCTCGATCGCTCTCACTTTGTCATAAGGAGTCTTGGCATCCTTGGTAATTGTTGCAGCGAGCTCTCTTACTCGTGGAGGGACCGAGGCTGGCACTTGCAAATAGCGCTCTTTGATATCATCCGGATAGTTCGTCCCCGCATTCGTCACGGCCTTTTCACTGACAATCGGTACTTCTGTCTCGACCTTGTATTGATTCAGTTTGAGCAAAAGGGGATTGGGGCCGTACTCTGGCCGATCGTTTTTCTCACTCAGCTGAACCAAATTGATTTTTCCTGCCCGTACTTCCAGTTGCTGATTCATTTTGTCATAAACAACGGTTGCCTCTGGTGGAGCGTAGTTGCTCACCTTTTTCAGCTGACCTTGATAAAAGACAGTCGGGAATTGCTGCGGGCCTTTAAAATCTAATGTCGCTTGTACCTTCTTCGTTTCAAGCCCTTGGAACAACGTATTCTCCCATGTATAAGTTTGCGGGTCCAGGATTGACTCGTACTCTCTATCGCCTTTTTCCCAGCCAACTCCCGTATACACGTCCTTCGAGTCACCGCGCCAATAGCTGCGTTCGTTCGTCTTTGCAATAAACACTAATGTGTTATCTTGTAGGAAAGGACCGCCCAACCGTTCGTCGTTGTTGTCGTATCCTACTTTTTTCATCACACCAACAGGAGTATCGTTTCCTTTCCCTGTTAAAAAGGCGATCGGATCAGGCCATGACGGTCCTGACTTCGGTGCAGCATAACCGATGCCTATACAAGCCATAATGACCATCACCGAGGCCAGCAGTGAGTTGAGCATGATTCGGCTTCTCTTCCCTGCCAGTGTTGCCATGTTCGTCATCTTCATCAGATGGCTAATGGCCAGCATCAGGAAACCAATGATCAGCGTCCGTACAACCCCTGCACTGGCATCATACGGGAGAAACGTATCTAACACAGCCAAATATAGTTCCGTCAAAAAGACAAACCATAAGCCTTGCCGTTGTTCCAGCACGAGATACGTTAACATCGTCGCTAACAACACCAACACGAGATCAAACAAGGTATTCCGCGACAAGATCGACATGCTGGCCCAATCCTGTTGAAACGCTAACGGAAGATCGTGAATCATCTGCCCGTACAATTCGCCAATCCATTCCGAATCAAAAAACGGTTTGTCAAACAAAGTAGCATGCAAAAGCACCATTAGCCCCAGAGCCTTGATCGGTAAGGTGAGCCACCGATAAGGGATCAACAGGTCAATGATAATGACTCCAGCCACAATCGCATAAAACGGCCACAGAACGCCCGTATCGGTTAATGTCTGTAGAGGAATGAGCCACTCTCTTAACATCAAGAACAGAAAAAGGGCCAAGACCCATTCCCAAATCGTTGGACGCTTCCAAACGCTCATGAGTCTATGCACCTCCAATCCGTTTCCACTCTTGATCATCCATGTGAATAGACGTACATGTTACTTTGTTTGCGCCAAGCAGCTGCAACGCTTGTTTTTGTTCATGCGAAATCGTTGACTCGTTCTGCATGAGAAACAACTGCACCCGTCTGCCTTTTTGAGCAAGTGTGACCAAACGACTGATCAACGTTTTTTCTACATGCGGTGTAATAATAATCAAAGTAACACCTTGAGGCTGCTCCAATGCTTCTCTTCCCACAATTCTTGCAAATAACTCTTGTCCTTCTGGCGCGACACGAGCTAATTGATCAAAAACTCTGAGGAAATGGGCATGGGACAGACCTGGTGGTATCGATATGCGTTCTGCTTGCTTGTATACGAGCCCATAATGATATTGATTCCGATTGGCGTAAGCGATCAGACTCGCAGCCAGCTTCACTGCTGTTTCGAACAAGTGCACAGGCTTCCCTTGGTAGCTCGCCTTCTCCACATCAAGGAAAAAGACCGCCTGATTCATCGCCTGATGCTCAAACTCTTTCGTCTTCAGACCCGTCCCCCGTGCGGAAGCTCGCCAATGAATTTGGCTCAACCGATCGCCCCGATGATAGTCTCTTACGCCGCGTACTGCTGCTACGTCATCAGACCGTCGATGGGAAACATGCACAGTCCCACTGAAGCTCCCGTCCCCCAGAGCCCAATGGGTCAATTCTTTGTATTTTGGATAAACGAGAAACTCCTGAGAAATCGAATAAACCTTGCGGCGCTCAAAAAATCCAAAAAAATCCCCGCCGCTCACTACACATTCATCGAGACGATAATATCCCCGCGGTACATTGGGGATGACATAACGAAATTCGACTTCCCTCTTGAACCATGGGAAAATCAGTTGTCGATGCGGCTCATACACGCCAGCCAGCCTCGCCGGCAATGGCTCCATAATCATATTCCATCCCAGCGGAAACCAAATCCTCCGGCGCAGGCGTATCGTTACAATGACATCTTCCCCATCCTGTAGACGATTGCGGTCTAGTTCACGTTCGACTTCTAGTTTCGTGAACATGAGTACATAAGCGACAATTTCATACAGAAGAAATACCAAACTACTATAGAAAAGAAACCAGCTTGAGAAGCCACCTTGAAATTTTGCGAATAAATAAGTGATCAGGACTAATGCAATCGCCTTGAGCCTACCCCACCTTTGCTGTCTCATCTGCAATCACCGCCTTAGCTTACCGGGACACGGGTCTCAGACAAGATCATAGCCAACACCCGATCTACGGTTGCTCCTTCCAGTCTTGCTTCTGGTTTCACAATCATACGGTGTGCAAATACAAATGGAACGAGTTCCTTCACGTCATCTGGAATGACATAGTCACGTCCACGAACGAAGGCCAACGCCTGAACAGCCCGGAAAAGAGCAAGAGAACCGCGCGGGCTTACGCCTAGATAAATATGATGATGCTCACGCGTACGATGACATAGACGCACAATGTATTCTTTTATTCCTTCCGATACCTTGATCGTCGATACCTGCCGTTGAAGTTCCGCAAGCTCGGCTGTGGTCATAACCGGCTGAAGCTCTTCCAATGGATTCGCTGCCGAGAATCTGGACAGCATCCGCATTTCTTCCTCTACCGTTGGATACCCCAAGCTTAATTGCATGAAAAATCGGTCCAATTGCGCTTCAGGTAATGGGAAGGTTCCTTCATACTCTAATGGGTTTTGTGTAGCCATAACAAAAAACGGCTCTTCCAATCGATACGTAGCACCATCGATTGTTACCGAGCGCTCTTCCATTGCTTCCAAGAGTGCAGATTGTGTTTTTGGCGAAGTCCGGTTGATTTCGTCTGCAAGAATGACATTTGCAAAAATCGGCCCTTGACGGAACTCAAACTCCAGACTTTTTTGATTAAAGATAGCAACCCCTGTCACATCCGTTGGCAACAAATCTGGGGTAAATTGAATACGTTTAAACTCACCGCTGATTGATTTGGACAATGCACGTACCATCATGGTTTTCCCAACGCCTGGTACATCTTCGAGCAAAACGTGTCCATTCGCTAGAACAGCCGCTACCATCATCTCAATTACAGAGCGTTTACCAATCAATACTTTTTCTATATTATCGATTAAACTGGCTATTGCCGGATTTACTTGTTCCAATTTGATAGGGTTCATGTTGATACAACTCCTGTTCCATGATATTCTTCCGCAGGTTTGTAACAGATGTTCCTCCATGCTTTTCAGCGTAATTCTA